>NZ_JRFE01000049.1 GCF_000756305.1 Myxosarcina sp. GI1 | reverse complement strand
GTTGCTCCGCAACGGCGATGCCCTCCAGGGCATGGCGTTTGCGCGAATGCGCTGTTCGGCGTAGACGCAAGGGAACGCGCACCAAGACAAAACAGCGAAGTTATTACAGTGGAAAAAGCGATGCAGCGCGGTCTTGAGGGTTTCCCCGCAGGAAGCAAAGCTTCCAAGCGTCGCTAGACGCGACTTCGAGCCTTGCTCGTGCAGCGACTGCATCAAGAAAGAAAAAGCATACCCTAAAGTCTCAAATAGTCATTGAAACCCAAAGTTTGAAGAATATCTGCACGGCACATGGAACAGGAAAAGAGCATGATTTCCAACTATTTAAACGCAGTAAAGTAAAACCAATTGAATCAATAGAAGTACTAGCAGACAAGGGATATCAGGGGTTGAACAAAATTCACAGTTTTAGTTATATACCTATTAAAAAACCAAAGAAAAAAGCTTTGACGAATCGCCAGAAAGAGTACAATCGCGAATTGGCAAGACATAGAATCTATATCGAACACGTTATTCGTTGTCTGAAGATTTTTCGGATTTTGGCTCAACCATACCGTAATCGTCGTCGTCGATTTAAACTACGATTTAATCTTATATCTGGCTTGTATAATCGCGGGCTTGATTTAGCGATCGCATGATTCATGCAAGAGGTCTGCTATATACATTGGTTTAGACGTATGAGTTTTTCTTGGTAAATTAAGCTCTTGCAGGCTTAGTTTGACTGAAAATGTAAAGTTTTTTATCTAGATTCAACATTTCTGCCCATAGTCATAAAAGAGGGATTATAGTCTATTTTAAATTTGTCGATTGTTTAAGTACCTTTAGTTGGCAGCCAGAATTTCAATACCTTTGATTGCAGGATTTTCGATGTTGTTGAGAAACTCCAGATTCAGGCTACCGTCAGTTACTGTCGCAGTATGAGACAGCACGAAACCTTGATTTTGCCCCGCAACTTCAAACTGGTCGATATCGTCAAACACCAGCGGTACGGTACCTTCTACCGCCACGCCAAACACTCGTTCTCCTGCGGTATCGATTCCATCAAAGATTTCGGCAAAATAGAGATTGACCTGATACTCGCCATCTGGTTCGACATCGAACTCCCACTGCATATTGGGGCTAGCAGCCAAATTGAACCTTTCTGACTGGAATACAGCTTCTGGGGCGCTCGCAGGTGTGTCGAGACCGCTAATATCAATTGGTGCGGTAGTAGTAAAAATGTTATCTCCACCGCTGCCGACTCGAAAGGAAGAGGGATTGCTGTTAGTATCTGCACTCCAGGCAAGTACACCATCGGTCGCTGCTGCCTGTCCTCCACCAACATTAATTCGATACAATACTTCAGGCTGAGTCGGAGCATCATTATCGACTATAGTACCAATACCGGTAGGGTCTTCGATGTTGGCACCAGAAGCATCGAATAGATCGACGGAGAAAGTTTCGTCGGGTTCGGTTTGTGAGTCATCAAGAATATTGACAGTTATGGTTTGAGTTGTCTCACCAGGGTCAAAAGTTAGAGTGCCGCTGTTAGCAACATAGTCATTACTAGCAGTAGCAGTATCATCAGCAGTAGCGAAATCTACTGTTACCGTTGAAGTACTTGCCTCTGATAGGCTGACAGTAAAAAGTGCCGTGCCCAAAGCTTCATTAACAATTTGGTCGTCAATAGATAAAACAGGCAGTTCGGGAACGTCATCAATAGAGAGAATTTCAATGGCTTTGAGCGCAGAATTTTCGATATTGTTGAGAAATTCCAAGCTCAAGCTACCGTCAGTTACTGTCGTAGTTTGAGATAAAACAAATCCCTTATTTTGACCTGCATTTTCAAACTGGTCGATATTGTTAAATAAAAAAGGCGTAACTCCTTCTACCGCCACGTCAAATACTCGTTCTCCTACGGTATCGATCCCATCAAAAATTTCGGCAAAATAGAGATTGACCTGATACTCGCCATCTGGTTCGACATCAAACTCCCACTGCATATTGGGGCTAACCGCTAAATCGAACCTTTCTGATTGAAATATTGCTTCAGTAGCACTAGCAGTTATGCTAGGGTCGCTCAAATCAATAGCGCTACTGGTAGTAAAAATGTTATCTCCACCGCTGCCAACGCGAAAAGCAGACGGATTACTATTAGTATCTGCACTCCAGGGAATCGAACCATCTTTTGAACCTACTTGTTGTCCGCCTACATTGATGCGATATAAAGTCTCAACAGTACCTGGTGGTGATGCTGTTGAATCAATAGTCAAATCGAGAAAATCTGCAGTAAATGGCTCTGAGCCATTGGAAGTTGAAGTCATGCTGACTACGGGACCGCTTTGGACACCATTGATAAAAGATTTTCCCTGCAATACACTAACGATTTTTCCATTAAGATCTAGCTGGATTGGAGAATTGCCAATAGTTTCTATCGGAGTCCAAACACTGTTAACTTGATAACGCCAGCTTGGTGTCACTTGATAAGTTGCTAAATCTACATTTAGAAGCAGCTCGATTTGGTCATCATCGATCGCATTCAATAGTTCCTCAGCATCAATTTCTAAATTTTCGAGAATGGTATCGTTTTCTTCATAAGTCACCTGCACGCTAGGAGCCAGTGGCAAATCGCTAGGGTTTGAGGCACCTACGGCAATTTGGAAAAAATTAGACATAGAGCCATCGCCTAGGGTAAATCCCATAGAGGCTGACTCTGACCAATTGACTAAATTGTTGGCATCGCTGGAAAACGGGTTGAAAATGGGGACAGTTATCGTAAACTCTCCAACGTTAGATGTCGGCAAAAATCCAGTCTGAAGTGCATCTTGTTGAGTATTCTCAGTTCCTAAAAGCGTTCCCGATTCCACACTTTTTACCTGAAAAATCCCAGGTGCGCCACCGCGAATCGTATTATCTAAATCTGTTAGTTCTTCTAAAGAGCCAGTTCCATTAATCATCCAGCCAGTCATACCAATATTAAAAGGTCCTTCGGCTGGCGTTCCTTTACCAGGATTTTGTCCGCTGTCAGAGGGATTAAAATCCCAAAATAGAACATCGCCACCTTCAAGCATAATGCTCGATCCGTTAGCAGGATCGTATTGTAAGGGATCGATATTGTCATTTATTTCGTCATCATCCTGGTCGTTATCTGGTGGCGGCGGCGCGCCTGGAGTTAAAACTGCGATCGCGTCGGCTCCAAATTGTGCTATCCAGACGGTGTTTTCAAATAACCCACTGCCATTCACTCCATTAGAATCTACTGCTGTTAAGTCTAAAGGTGTACCACCAACCGCAACCGATTCAGTATCCGCAACGCTCGTACCGTTTTGCGTACCGTCAGATTCAATTTCAAAAAAGGTGGTATCGCCGTTAAATGAAACTACTGCCAAAATTTCGGCATCTAAATTGTCACTAACCCCGCTTCCAGTGTATTCAGTCAGACCATTGGACGAACTGCCATTAGTAACTAGGGAATTGTCTGTGCCAGGATTAGAGCCATCAGGATTATCTCCTGGGCTTAGATAGAGGTCTGCTCCTGGAAGGGTAATACCACCTGTAATCGAATTCCAGTCCGATGGAAGATCGTCGGCAGTAGTTGTCGGATTGTTATTAGAATTGTCTGTTTCTGTAAGTTGTGTAACTACAGGTAAACCACTGCTAACATCTACAGAATACAAACCCGCTGCTTCACCAGAAGCATTAATTGGGCTGGGGTGCCCAGCATAAAATCCATTAGTTACAAGATGTAGGTTGTCTTTATCGCTATCATTGCCCGTATCTACATTAATATTGGGATTATTAGTGCCAATTTGGCTGGCATCAGTCACTGGTTCTCCAGCCGCAGTTAGAGGAATATCTCCCCAACCATTGTTGGGCCCGTTATCAAAGGTGTAAAGATTACCTGCTTCTGTATTTACTACATCGTAATGGTTGCGATATCCCAGAGAATAAATTTGCACTGGTTCGCTAGGAGCGTATTTAGCTTGGTTTCGTCCATCGTTGCCTCCAAAAGTATCTCCTGCTTCTGCATCGTCTGCTCCCGTAGTGCCAGTAGCCGTGTCCTGTCCTTGAGGATTATCGGTACGTGTGGGATCGTTTAGGGTTGGTAGAGCGTAAACATATGGAGCGACATAGCTAGTACCCCCTTGTAATCCCTGACTGCCTTCAATTTGTTCCAATTGAGTAAGATCTACTCGTAATACTGCTGTCGAGTAATAGTATTCTGATGTCCAGGCAAAATTATTACTGGGAGCACCTCTATTAGTATTTCCCCCCGAAGCTACGTACATAATTTGGTGTGGTTCGCCATTTACCAACTCGGTACGAATATCCAAACCATTAATCGAATGGTTTTCTTCAGAACGAGGTAAGCCAATAACCAAATCAACCTTCGACCAACGAGAGTCTCCTAGTGGCGCTGTAGGATTAGTCAGGGTAAGCCGAGAAATAATACTAGAGTTTGTGTCTAAATCCTGTTCGGTGCCGCTGCTGCCACCTCCAATACGCGGATCGCTAGAAGTAACATATAAGATGATATTACCATTTGTATCTTGTTCGACACTCAACCCCGTTACCTGACGATTATTAATATTCGTATTGAGTGCCCCATCATCATTATGATTGGGAATATTTTTTATTAAGTTAATAAATTCAACTTCTCCAACAACCTCATATCCAGTAATTTCGCCTTGAGCATCGGTAACAGCTTGTACTTCGGCTGCTAAAATAGTGCCATCTTGTTGTGAAACATATAAACGACCATCGCCTCCAAACTGTAGTGATGTTGGATTGTTGACATTTAAACCAGCCAGAGTTGCTTGAGCGAAGTTAGTGGTTAAAACCATAAAAGTTGCTTGACCATATACTAATTTGTCGTTTGTCCCCTTTTTCCTAGCTATAGACTTTCACGATCGCTGGGAGAAATAAAATTTTGCACCAGAATAAAGATAATTGACTAGTCAGGTAATTTGAGTACAGCGATTCTAGCTTTTTGAAACATGTCAGTAGTTTGTCGATAATCTATTTTGGAACTTATTATAACTATTTATAAGTAAATACATTTAAATTGTAAAGAAAAAATAAATACTTTAAGTAACCGTGCTTATTCGGATGGTGGTGTAACAAAAAAGTGTATTAGGTAGAATAAACAAAACTAGAAAAGTTTGAGGTGTAATTATCACAATGACAGTCTGGATAGCAGTAAAGTGTCCCTTTTGCCAATCGACTAATGTAGTCAAAAACGGCAAATCCAAACAAGGAAAACAACGCTATCGCTGTCAAAATCAGCAATGCGCTCGCTCCAGTTTTATTTTAGACTACACCAATCATGGCTATAGACCAGAAGTCAAACAAAAAATTGGTGAAATGGTAACGAGTGGAAGCGGGATTAGGGATACAGCCAGAGTCTTAGACATTAGTACCTCTACTGTAATGTCAGAACTAAAAAGAGGCGATCGTAACTATTTAAGATTATTCGGTAAGTGACTAATACCCTTGATATTCCATTTCCATCAATTTCTCTAGCTTACGAATAACTAAAGCAGCATTGGTTTGAGGATTCCCATCATTATCATCCTATCTTTCTTTCCCTAACCATTCTCTAAGTTCTGGTGTCGAACGAAATGACCAAGTATTTCTAAATGACAATTATCAACATACAGGGTCGAAAAATCTACTAAATTAAGTTAATATCTTATATCTCAACAAAAATACTTATATTAAGCCATTATCTTGATTTACTAAATACTTTCTGAAGTTTTGCATAATTTTTCTCTTTAAAACGTATCAATCTACAGATACAACAAATCAAAATCAAAGAGGAAAAACCAATGGCAATTTTAAAGGGCGACCATCTAAACAACACCATCAAAGGTACCAAACATGACGACGATCTTTACGGTTACGAAGGTGATGACAAACTTTACGGTAAAGACGGTAATGATTATTTAGATGGTAATTTCGGTGATGACTACCTCGATGGTGGTAAGGGTGATGACGATCTTTATGGTGAAGACGGTCATGACCAACTGTACGGAGGTAAAGGCGATGATTATTTAGATGGTGGTTACGGTGATGATTATCTCTATGGTGGTAAGGGTGACGATCAGCTTTATGGATTTTATGATGATGACTATCTCGATGGTGGCAAAGGAAACGATTTGCTTTACGGTGAAAATGGCGACGATCGCCTTTATGGAGGCAAAGGTTACGATACTCTCTACGGTGGTGCGGGGGCTGATACTTTTGTTTTTGAGAAGCTAAACGAAAAAATTGACGTGATTAAAGACTTCGATTGGTACGAAAACGATATTATTGAAATTGATAAACACGGGTTTGGGGCTTCTGACTATCACGACTTCCACTACGATGAGCATACTGGTGCATTATCGTTCGAGGGAACTCATTTCGCTACTATCGAAAATCCGTCCAATGGTTTCGATCCAATCTACGATATTAACTTGGTCTAAAGGAAGTAATAAATTCACTTTTTGCTGCTATGAAAATTGAGCCAGAGGAAGTTAGAGAATATTTCTATACGGCATGGCGGACATTAAAAGGGTACGAAATAATTAATGCGATTGGCAGAAGGTTTATATTGGTCTACTGTCGAACATTACTTCCAAGCGATGAAATTTCCTGACCAACAATATTCTGACTATCGCGAGCAAATACGTTTGGCTCGTTCGCCAGCAATAGCTAAAAAATTAGGTCAGACACGAGACTATCCCCTTAGAGAGGATTGGGAAGAGGTTAAAGAAAAAGTAATGCTGTACGCTCTACGGAAAAAATTTAGTCATCCAAAAATGCAGGCAAAACTACTTCGCACTAGAGAGCGACATCTCTACGAAAATTCCCCATACGATTACTACTGGGGAATTGGCAAAGACCACGAGGGACAAAACCGTCTCGGAGAGTTACTAATGTTGGTTCGTGCAGAACTATCAGCATCAATTTAAAGATTAATTGCTTATGCTCTATACTTTTTACTTCGGTCGAAAGAAAACAAACCGCAGAGTTTTTAATAGTAAATAGTTGGCAGGACGTTTGCGTCTTGTTCGGTCTTAAAATCCACTATCGCAATCACCACTACTTCCAGCATCATAATTACTACTGTGACTATTATCGTAGAAACCACTATAAAAACTAGCGTTCATTTTACTGAATTTTCTTTTGCGTTTAGAAGCTTTTTCAGTCAAAGCACCCGCTAAAACCAAAATTACAGCCATGAACAAAATTAGTAGAATATTCCCAATCTTTATTTAGTGGTAAGTTTGTAATTCTTATGATAACAACAGCTAAAACATACTTAATTTATTTCAAATGAACGATATTATTAGCGTCGGTGGAGAAGTCGAGCAGATAAAAGTGTCATTACGTTTCACTGGCGACGATCTAGACCCAGACTTTATCTCTAACTTGCTCGATTGTCAACCAACAATAAGTTACCGTAAAGGAGATGTTTTATTTGGTAAAAGTTTTTCTCGTGTCGCCGATTTAGGATTGTGGAGTCTTAGCGATGTAGAAAAAGATACAAACACTTTAGAAATAAAGATAAGACGCTTACTTAACCGCGTTTCTGCTGACTCTGCTGCTTGGAATTGGTTAAGTCATTTTCAGGGAAATATTTTTTGTGGTGTGTTTATTGAAGATTGGAATCGTGGCTTTTCACTATCTTCTGAATTGATGCAATATCTTGTTGAGCGAAAATTGACCATAGATTTTGACATCTACTGTAATGCTATTTTTTTAGAAGACGATGATGAATAGATTTTTAGTTTGTTTCAAAAAGAAAGATAGAACAGATTTTTAAAGTAAATCTTAAGATGCCTAAAATTCACAGCTTGATTATGTTCTAGATTATAGCCAATATTATTATGGAAGCTACAGTTATATTGCTTAAATTCGTGTTAGCACTAATTTTATTAATACTCATATTTGTAGCTTTGCTTTTTACCAGCACTCAAAGCAAGACAACTACCAAGTCTAGAAAAAGAAAAAGAAATAGCAGTACGAACACTGGTTATTATAGCTTCTATGATGGTAGTCACAGCAATCATGACACTGGAAGCAGCAGCGATTGCGGTAGCGATTATTCAGGCGGTGCTGATTGTGGTAGTGGTGATGCTGGTGGTTGCGATGGTGGATTTTAAGAATAAATTAGGGCGATCGCTTTTTGTTGAGAGTCACAATGTGGATAACGATCGCCTCTGGCGCAAGCTTCGCGATCTCGGAGTCAAACAAATCGATTGCTTTGAACTTCAACCCCTATTACAGAAAGCTTTAAAATTGCAAGGCTATAATCTCATCGGCGATGACTTTATTACTAGTACTCCTCAACCTCTTTACGAGCGCATCCTACCGCTTTTATCCTAGCTTCGCACCACTGTAATGTTATTCAGCAGCATGTAGGAAAGGGAGTCAACTGTCTCACTCGGTGGTGGGAATTCAACCCACATGAAACATAGAATTATTGAATTTTCAAGGTTTTAGAAAATTCCCTCAGCGTTCCTAAATAATTTAGTTAGGCTGAAACGGGTCGCACTAGGCTACGCGGAGCGCATCAAACAATTAATTGAGACTACTAAATTCTGGCTGAAAACTGAAGCAATAGAAGCTGAAGAAGAAAAGACTGAAAGCGAAGAATTAAAGCAGGATGTTGTTGAGACAGAATTATCTGCTGACCCCGTTCCTTTTTGACTTATAGCAAATAGAAAACAAGTATTGTAGATATTTTAGAATCTAGATATCTGCTTTTTTATATTCTGTCGAAATTGGGCGATCGGCTCTGCCGCTGCAATCATGCAATCGCGCCCCCAATTTTTTTGCGTTGCTTTCTGCCAAAAGTAAAAAAAAGCAAATTAGTGACTTATTATTTTTTGTGTAAAAATAGTACGGCAATACAACTATTTACTTTAGGCTATTTATTTAAGTAAGTTTTAAAGTAATTGGAGGAAGGAACCTTGGCGAAAACTGTCATAGATGTAGATAATATCAATGGCAATAATGGGTTTGTAATCTCCGCTTACAATCAACTTTTCGATTACGATGCCCTTGGTAAATCTGTTAGTAATGCGGGGGATATTAATGGCGACGGTCTGGATGATTTTATCATTGGCGCACCCAGTGCGGGACTGGCAACAGTAGTCTATAACGATAATGAGTTGTATGATGTTAGCGACCGTCGCGGCGCAGCTTATGTTATTTTCGGACGCGAAACTAACTTTGCTGCCGATTTTAAGGTGAACGATCTTAATGGTGAAAATGGTTTTACGATTGAAGGACTGAATGCAGTCGATCTCCTGGGGTCTTCTGTAAGCGGTGCGGGAGATGTTAACGGCGATGGTTTTGACGATTTTCTCATCAGCACACCTACTAAAGTTCATCTAATTTTTGGTAGCGATACGGGTTTTACTGCCAACTTCGATCTAAGTAGCCTCGACGGTAGTAACGGCTTTACTCTCCAGGGTGAAAAACCTAGCACTTTTTGGGGTTATGACCTTAGCAGCGCGGGGGATATCAACGGTGACGGATTTGACGACTTCATCATTGGTGCGAATGGAGTTGGAGAAATTTCATCAACTGGCACTACCAATAGGCGTGGTGCAGCTTATGTAGTCTTCGGTCGTAAAAAAGGGTTTGCTGCCGACTTTAATCTCGCTAGTCTCGATGGCAGCAATGGTTTTAGCCTTCGGGGTAAAAGAGCCGAAGATTTATTGGGCTTTGCCGTTAGTACCGCAGGGGATATTAACGGCGATGGTTTGGACGATCTGGTTGTCGGTGCGCCAGGGGCTGGCGACGATCTTCCTAACTCCAATACAATCGACGACAAACGCGGTGAAACCTACGTGATTTTTGGTCGTAAGAAAGAATTTGCTGCCGAGTTCGACCTAGATCGTCTTGATGGTAGCAATGGTTTTAAGATTAAAGGCTTGAATAGAGGTGAATCTTTAGGAATTGAAGTCGCTAATGCAGGAGATGTCAACGGTGATGGCTTTGATGACTTTATGGTTGGCTTCGGTGCTGGCAATAGCAGTATTAGTAAAGTTTATGTTATTTTTGGAGGCGAAGATAGCTTTACCAGCGAGTTCGATCTGACTAGTCTCGATGGTACTAATGGCTTTAGTATAGGTCTGAAGGGAGATGTAAAAGGAAGCGATCTTGCCAGTGCGGGAGACATTAATGGTGATGGCTTTAGCGACATAGCAATTGGTGCGCCTGAAATCTCTCAATACGGAAACGGTAGCAGTTATTTTGGTGTAGCTTACGTTCTTTTCGGCAGCGAGCGCATCTTTGCCCCAACGATTGATGTAACTGCCTTAGAGTCCGATAATGGTTTTACTGTTAGAGGTGTTGAGTTCTACGGGGGCTTGGGAAGTGCGGTTAGTAATGCTGGAGATATTAATGGTGATGGACTAAGCGATATTATTCTCGGCGTACCATCTTATGCGTTTCGTTTTAATGGAGATGCGGGCAAGGCTTACGTGATTTATGGCTCCCAAACATCAATACCTACTGGGACTAATAAAAACGATACGATTGTGGGTAGTTCGGGTGACGATCGCCTTTCTGGATTGGCTGGCAACGACAAGTTGCTAGGACTCGACGGTAACGATACTCTAATCGGTGGGTCGGGCAGAGATCGTCTGTTGGGTAATAACGGTAAAGATGTTCTCTATGGTGGTGTCGGTAGCGATACCCTCAACGGCGGTAATGGCAGCGATCGAGTTTGGGGCAATCAAGCTCGCGATCTGGTTTATGGTGGTACTGGTAATGATACTCTCTCTGGCGGTACTGCTAAAGATACTTTAGTCGGCGGTCGGGGTAACGATCTTCTCAATGGCGAAGCTGGTAACGACCGTCTTATTGGGGTAGCCCTTAATGGCGGTAGTTTGGGGTCTGGCGAACAAGATACTCTAACTGGCGGTAATAGTAGCGATATTTTTGTTTTAGGCAATAGATCTGGTGTCTTTTACGATGATAGCGATAATTCTACGGCAGGAGATAAAAATTTTGCCTATCTTACAGATTTCAATCCCCAACAAGATAAAGTGCAGCTAGCGGGTACGGTTGATGAATATTTTCTCGACTTCGTGCCGAGTAGTGGAGATAATCTCAATGCTCAATTATTTTACGCACCTGAAGCTGCTGTTGAAGGAGAACTTATCGCGCTCATAGAAAATGTCTCTGCCAATTTAAATCTTAACAATAAAGCATTTATCTTTGTCTGAGTTGTACGTGGATTCTGAGAACAATTCGTTCTTAAAAAACTACCTATATTTAATTCGACGCGATTATCCGAAGGGTACGCTGAGTCCTTCTGACTTGCGTTGCGCTTTCGGCGCGCATCGCACCCCCGATTAAAGCGACATTTGTATTACACCAACTGATATATGCACTCTCTACCGTTTGTAAAGTATTTAATTATGGCTTAACTATAATGAATAAAACCAATTCGAGCTATGATTTGCTTATAAAAATTCAACAAATAAAACTGATTAAATTAATCGGTTTACTATAGCTAACTTACTATGGTAAATATCTTCGCTCTTGATAATATCAATGGTAGCAACGGCTTGATAATTAACGGTATCGCTTCAGGCGATCGCCTGGGATATTCTGTCAGCAATGCTGGCGATGTTAACGGTGATGGTATTGAAGATATTATTGTCGGTGCGCCCGAAAAATTATACGATGAAGCTTTATATAACAATTACTTCGGGGAAGGCAAAAGTTATGTAATATTTGGGCGCAGAGAAATTGACGAAGATAAAAGCGTCGATTTAGACAAGCTTAATGGTAGTAATGGGTTTGTCATCAATGGTATTGAAATAGGCGATGGCTCTGGTTTCTCTGTCAGCAATGCAGGAGATGTTAATAGTGATGGTTTTGATGACTTAATTATTGGTGCGCCAAATTTATATACACCCGATCCCGAAGCAGATCGCAGCTATGTATTGTTTGGGGCAACAGAAGTTGGTAGCAACGGCAGTATCGAACTAAGTTCTCTAGATGGCAGCAATGGTCTAGTAATTAATGGTATCGATGTGGGAGATGACCTTGGATTCTCGGTCAGCAGTGCAGGAGATGTCAATAACGATGGTATTGAAGATATTATTATCGGTGCGCCAGATACTAACTCTGGTGAGTTTGAACTATCAGGGGAAAGTTACGTAGTATTTGGTGGCAGTGACGGCGTTATCGATCTAGATGCTCTCGATGGTAGTAATGGCTTTGTAATTAACGGAATTACTGCATATGATTATTTGGGTAGTTCTGTCAGCAATGCAGGTGATGTTAATGGTGATGGTATTGAAGATATTATTATTGGTGCGCCTTTTGCCGAACGCTATAGTACCAACGATACGGGCGCGAGTTATGTAGTGTTTGGGGGGGCAGAAGTCGATGACATTGGTATCTTACAGCTAGAATTTCTCGATAATTTTAATTATGATGTAGATACTTCAGTGCTTCTCGGAATCAAAGAGGGCGATCGCGCTGGTAATTCTGTTAGCAGCGCAGGGGATATCAACTTAGATGGTGTAGACGATCTAATTATTGGTGCGCCTCTTGCCGCTCCCAATGGCAATGATGCTGCGGGAGAAAGTTATGTAGTCTTTGGCAACTCCGCTCCAGAAATCGACCTCAATGGCGATGCAGTGGGTATCGATTTTACTGCCAATTTTACAGATAGTCCCGTTGCCCTTGTCGATACTGAGAATCTTACCATTAGCGACTCTAGCTCTAGTACTCTTGCTGGAGCAACCGTAGTTATTACCGCTCTTTTTGACGGCAATAAAGAGTTGCTTGCCGCCGATACTTCGGGCACCAACATTACTGCTAAGTACGGTTTTAATTCTGGTAATGGGGTTCTTTCTCTGACTGGCAAAGACAGTATCAAAAATTATCAGCAGGTTTTGAGAACTGTTACCTATAACAATACTGCCRAAAATCCTTCTAGGGGCGATCGCGCTATCGAATTTACCGTCGATGAAGGCGTGGTATTTAATGACGTTAGTGCTATTGCCACTACTACTCTCAGCTTGAATACGATTTTTGGCGAAAATCAAAATGTTTTCAATCTTAACAACATCAATGGTAGCAATGGCTTCGTAATTAACGGAATCGAATCAGGCGATCGCGCTGGTTCTTCTGTAAACGATATTGGAGATATCAATAATGACGGTATCACCGACTTAATTATCAGCGCACCAGGTGCCGACCCCACACCAGAAAACTACGTCATCTTTGGTGGTAGTGGTATCGGTAGCGATGGCAGTATCGATCCAAGTACGCTCGATGGTAGTAATGGCTTTGTAATTAACGGAAATAACAATGGCAATGCCTTTAGCAATGCAGGAGATGTCAACGGTGACGGTATTGAAGATCTAATTATAGGCGCACCAGGTGCCAACCCAGCAGGAAAAAGCTATGTAATCTTGGGCGGTAATGGAATTGGTAGCGATGGCAGTTTGGAGGTAAGTTCCCTTAATAGTAGCAATAGTTTGGTAATTAACGGAATTGAGGCTGGCGATCGCGCTGGTTCCTCCGTAAACGATGGGGGAGATATAAACGGCGATGGTTTTGATGACCTAATTATCGGCGCACCCAATGCAGAGGGAATAGTAACTTTTGAATCTTATGATTACTTTAATAATGGTGAAAGTTATGTAGTCTTTGGTGGCGAGGGTGTAGGTAGCAGTGGCAGTTTGGAACTRAGTTCTCTCAATGGTAGTAATGGTTTCGTACTTAATGGTGTTGATGGTGGAGGAGCGAGCCGTTACGATGAAGATCGCTTTGGTGCCTCAGTTAGCAACGCAGGAGATATTAATGRTGATGGCTTTGAAGACATAATTATTAATGCACCAGGTTACGCATACTACGGCGCTCAAGGTGGAAACAGTGAAACTTATGTAGTATTCGGCGGCAGTGAAGTTGGGGCAAGTGGCGCGATCGCAGCAAATACCCTTGATGGTAGTAACGGCTTTGTTGTAGACGACATAGAGTTTGCTCGTTCGGTAAGCGACGCAGGGGATATTAACGGCGATGGGTTTGACGACATAATTATCGGCGCAGGCTTTCGCTTTTATTACGGCAGAGGTCCTGTTTTTGTAGAAGGGGGATACGTAGTATTTGGCGGCAGCGAAGTCGGAGATCCTGGTCTTATAATACCCGACGCGTTGGATGGCAGCAACGGATTTATTTTAGAAAGTAGCGAAAGGGGGGATCTTCTGGGGTATTCGGTAAGTGGYGTGGGTGATGTCAATGGCGATGGCTTTGAAGACTTGCTGGTCGGTGCGCCTAAAGCTGGTCGTTACTACAGAACCGTAAATGGCTATACCTATTCATTTTCTAGTGCAGGTCCTGGTGCGAGCTTTATAGTTTTTGGCGACGGTAACATCGGCAGCGATGGCACGCTCGCAGTAGACGCTTCTGACAGTACCAACAGCATAATCTTGGTAGGTAGCAACAATGGTGATGACACTGGTGCTTCGGTCAGCGATGCGGGAGATATTAACGAAGATGGCATCGATGACTTAATTGTTGGCGTACCAGGTGACGACCCCGCAGGAGAAAGCTATGTTGTCTTTGGTAATGCCGCACCACAACTCGATCTCAACGGTGAAGCGACGGGTACCAATTTTACTACTACTTTTACCAATAGCCCTGTATTTCTGGTCGCTCGCCAAAACTCTATTATTTCTGACTCTAACTCAAATACTCTCTCTCAAGCTACTGTCGTTCTTACTAACCTCCTCGATGATAATAATGAAATTCTAGCTGCCGACACTACTGGTACTGAAATTACAGCTAATTATAATGCTGCAACTGGTACGCTCTCCCTAACTGGAGAAGACAGTATTGCTAACTATCGCCAAGTTCTCAAAACTATCACTTATAACAATACTGCTGAAACTTTAGATACGCGCAATCGTACTATAGAATTTACTGTCGATGATGGTGCAGTTTTTAACAATATCAGTACTGTTGCTACGACTACAATTAATTTCACCAATACTTTTTCTGGTTCTGGCGGACAAAAGAGATTTACAGTAAATGCTGGCGATGGCGAAGTAATCATACTAAATCCGATTTAAAAAGTATGTAAACATGTGGTGTTTTTAAGCCAATGATCTCACGGGGTGACAATAAGTTCAAAAAGACGAGAGGATAAGCCTTTTGGCTCTAATACCCCGTTGATAAAAAGGGAGCTTATTAGGAGTTAATTTCATCAATTGTTCGAGCTAATCGCAGCACAATGGAAAAGTTGTCACCCACAAGCCTCCGTACAAACCTATCCAGAAATTGCTATGTCTTTTCTCCTTTCTGAAGTTTTCTTTTAATCTACATACATAATCTTTAACGCCTTTAAAAGCAATTGCTTGCCCTTGATTAACTGCACAAGTATAGGCAATTGCTATTAGCAAAATTAAAGATAACAATCGTTTATCGTTTCCTTGACATTTTTCTAAATTGTAGCCTCCAGATTTACAATCTTTAAACATGGCTTCGATTCCCATACGTTTTTCATATGCTTTAATTGCTGGTTTTAAACCAGATAGATTAGTAATTAAATACCATCCTTCATTTTTATCTTTCTTTCGAGTGGTTTGACTCCAATAGAAAGCCAAATTAACTTTAACCCAATCAGGTTGTTTAGTGAAGTTTATTTGTGGAAGATAAAAACTTTTTATTGAAGGCATATTTAGAGATTTTAGCTGTTGATAATCTCGACCCTCTAGCCGAATGTATTTATTACTTTTAGTTCTTAAAACGTATTGACAACCTTGTTTTGATAACCAGTCTGCTAAATTAATATTGCCAAACTCTCTATCTCCAATTACCACTACTTGATATCCTTTTAGCAATCTCAAAACTGATTTTAGCAATCTTTTTTGTTCTGATATGTTACTGTTTCCTTTTTTGGTTAATAACATCCAATCTATGGGAATAGCTCTCTTGTTCTTGATTAAACTGGCTACAAATAGGTTACGTTCCTGCCATCGGGTTCTGTCTATTGCCAGGTAACAAATCTTTGGTTTTTGATGATTGATTTTTAACCATTTCTTGAGAATAGGAAACCAAGTACATTTAGTAGTTAACTGAGGCAGCATTAAAAATCTTTGAAGATGACGGCGGCGACTTTCGTATTTTATGGGAATCGCTATTAAAGCAGCTAGTTTTTCTATTTGAATTGTTCTGTAACTTTGCAATACTAATATTAGTATTCTCAACGTTGCATATTGTCTGGGGGTCAAGTTCGACGAAAGACATTTGTGATAAAATTCAGGCAACATTTTTGATTAGGGGGTTTTCTCAATTAACTCAACCCCCTTTTTTTACCATCGCACCGTTACATTTAACTGTTTATCTTGTTTTTCACTCCTTTGTCACCCCGTGAGGCCAATGATAATTGGTCAACTTATGAACTTCATCTTTCATTTCACTGACTAGACAGCAACGCTCTAATAAAATATTTTCAATCTCATTAATAGTTTCAAAATATTGATTTACCAATGGCTCATCTATCAACTGCCAAAGTCTTTCGGCAGGTTGTAATTCGGGAGAATAGGGAGGTAAAAATTCAATTTCTATTCCTGAAGGAATTATGGCTGTTTTACTTCGATGCCAACCCGCATTATCTTCTACCAAGATAATTTTTTTTGATTACTAACTCCAGCATCAATCGCAAATTGTCGATCGACCAAATTAAGCCAATTTGTATTAACTCTTGGAATTAAGTACCACAAGGTTTCCCCAGTTTTCGGTTTCACAAATCCATAAACATACAACCATTCGTAGCGATGTTGTACGACCGCTTCGGGTCGATTACCAATTTTTGACCAAACCTTTTTGAGTATTGGTTTTAATCCTATTCTATGCTCATCAAAAAACCATAGATCTATTTGTACGCCTGGATTTTCTTGTTCTAGTTTTTCAACTTTCAATGGGAGGTTAGCTTTGAATATTTCCTGCTCCAATTTATCCGCTTTTTTATGTGTTGGTCTTGGACTCTGCCAGGAGTAACCGCACTTTTTTAGATAGTCCCAACCTCGCTGATTCCAGACTTTTTCTTTTCCCGTTTCTGTTTCAATCCAGCGAGCCACTTTCGTTCCTGTCCAGATTCCTCCATCTGGCGGCTTATTCTCGATCGCTCTTGTTAGTTTTTCTAACTGTCGTTGCGATAATAACCTTTTTTTTCCTCTAGCATGATTRCTGGTTTGATTTTTGCAATTCTTGACCCCTTCTTCTCCATAAAGGTTATATCGACTAAGAATCTTTTGACCATAAGAATAAGAACATCCCACAGCGAGCGCGCTATTTTTTATTGTCCATCCCAAAGATATTTTCCACAGCAGATGCCATCTTCTAGCTTCTACGGAGTCTTTACTTTTAAGATATTTTTTTTTAAGCTCACTCGAACTAAAATGCTTGGCTAAATAAGCTGTTTTTGGCATTTAACATTTTTTTGTTATTTCTCTCTATTTTACACGTACTTTGGTAATCGGATTTAGTATCATTAGTGATTTTGGCGGCGTGGGTACTGGTATCAATCCACCATCTAAAGTTATTAATGAAGTAGATACCCTTCAGTTTATTGGTAAACAATTGACTGCGGATAATTTGATTCTTACTCAGAATGACAAGGATTTAGAACTTACTTTTAAAGGAGTAGCAAACACCAAAGTTATTTTGTCAGACTTTAACTTAGAACAGCTAGATAATCTACCATCAGGTATCGGTAACATTTTGTTCGACGGACAACAAACAATTGCCGATAGCTTTGATGTGTTTGATGCTGAGCAAATTCGCTCTCGCGTGTTTAATTTTAATACGGCTACTTTTTTAAATGATTTAGATAATATCCTTCAAGGGTTTAATAACTCCGATGATGTAATTGATGGTCTAAAAGGCAATGATGTTTTATTAGGACGTTCTGGAGATGACGTGCTGCGCGGTAATAGTGGCGATGACTTACTACTCGATGGTGGCAGTGGTAGCGATCGCTTAGACGGTGGTAAAGGCAATGATGGTTTATTTGGTGGTATTGGTGCTGATGAATTCGTGCTGAAAAAAGGTGCGGGAACCGATACAATTTTTGATTTTCAAGTTGGTATTGACTCGCTGATACTGGCATGAGGTTTAGACTTCAATAAATTGACAATTGGAACTAATGAAAATGGAACGAAGATTAGTTTTAATGAAACTCAAGAAGTTTTGGCGAATTTAATTGGGGTTGATGCTAGTAATTTGACTATGTCCAATTTCATCTAATTAAGTACATATTAAACCCCAAGAAGAGTCAGGACTTACGCACTTCAGCACTGAAAACCTTAATTTACCGTTACAAACTCGCTGCACAAACAACGTAATTTCGTTCAACTGCCTAAGTCCTGATTTAATTCATTTAAAAGTCAAATAAACAAACTTGGAGAAATCTTGAAATATTCTCCCAACTTCTTAGCCTGCTCTTTACTAATCGCTCTTTTACCGTTGACAATTGCTGAAATCAAACCTTTTGAGGAGCTTACAATACCCACTAGCTCGGATTGTTTGGTTTGACTAACTTCTAGAAGATGCTGCAAAATTTCGTGTGGTGGAAGATTTTGCCATTCTTTTAGATTGTAGTTAGCTTCTTCGTAATCTTCGATTAACTTTACTAGCAAACGTAGTAGGGCAGTTTCTTCAGAGGAACGATGCTTCTTTTTGGCAATCAATTTTTCCGCTACCGCAAGATTTTGTTCGTATTCTGCATCTGTTTCGATAATTTTAGGAATTAACTTAACCTCATCCAAAAGCTTGAGATAATTTTCTCGATTAATAGTAAGAATCATTCTTCCACTTCCCTTTATCATATTCAGCGTGAGTTAAAAAATACTTGAAATAAGCAACCTGTTCTTCGTAATCTATATCGAGAATCAAGCGATATTTATTTCCTTTGATATTGAACACTGTAAAGTTTCCCACTGCTTCTGCATCTCGATAAATTTGCTGTACATCAATTAGACTCTGCCACTGTGCTTGCTCGATGGTTTTACAAAATGCCTTAATTGTAGTAATAACATCTGGATATTTAGATGCAGCTTGTTTGAGCTTTCCAGCCGAAATTAAGTGCATTAGAATATATCATTAATTAGGTTTTCGTTTTGAAAACTTATTAATAATGTTTGCATATTGAAAACCCGATGTCAAATTTGAGAAGTTAAACTTGTATTCTCATAACTTCTGAATTTTAAAACCGTTTTTTAGTCGAGGAAACAAAAGAAGTAGCGATCGCCGCATCCACTGCGTTACTCCCTGCCCAAAACATCTCCATTCCTGCCAGAGTTGCTAGAGACTGACTAGTGGCTACGGCACAGTTTTTGCCAAGTACGGCTCGACGCTGAGAAGAGTAAGGATATTGAGAAAGATCGTATTCCATAAGCTGACAGGCATTCGATTTAAGATTTTCGACTCGCTATTTTTATATATTTTGCAGCTTCTGTCATACTTTTTCCAATTTGTTCGATAACTTAAACCTCAAATTATCGTCTTACTCCGTCGGCTAGAACCGCCGCACCGTTAACAAATTGAGCATTGTTGCTGGATAAAAATAAAGCAACCCTAGCAATTTCTTCGGGAGTACCTAGTCTTCCTGCTGGAATAGAGGCAATCGCAGCTTGAGCTTCTGCTTGAGGTTCTGGGGATAGCTCGAACTCCGAGCGCAACATTGGCGTATCGATCGGTTCTGGGCAAAGAGCGTTGACTTGAATTCCTCGATCTGCCCATTCTGCTGCTAAAGCTCTTGTCAGAGCAATGACAGCGCCTTTTGTCGCGCAATAGGCACTGTATAAAGGTTGCCCCACAACTCC
>NZ_JRFE01000048.1 GCF_000756305.1 Myxosarcina sp. GI1 | reverse complement strand
TACCCCAACCCCAAACTATAAGTAACACTAATAGGTAGGGCAGGAGCTGAGGGTTGGGGTATTATCTGATAATACCCCAACCCTCAGCTCCTGCCCTACCTATTAGTGTTACTTATAGTTTGGGGTTGGGGTATTGCCCTACTTAGAACCCTTGCCATATATAGCCTTCAGCCCTTACACCCGTAAGCTTCATTATATATAGCTTACAGGCTTTGTGTTATTGCATACATCTCAAACCCTTGCCCCGTATACCTTCTAAGTTTTGCATCCATGCAATTTTAGTTGCATTTTCTGGGGATCGATAAGCTCAAATGGCTATACTCAGGCTCAACTATCAATTATTTGTATCAGTCTCCCCAATTGCTCCTCTATCTATCAGCAATACTAATCTGTTTATAGTTGACTTTTAACGATAGTAGAGATATTATGATAGTAGAGAGCCAAAAGTAATTCACTTCAGTTCTCTCTACAAGTTTACTTTCCAAGTTTTACATCCTCTATTCTTCACTCTACTAACTCTCAACAAAATCATGTCTCTACATATTGAAATTAGCATCAGTTCTGACGAGCTTAGACAAGCAGCAGAAAACCTTATCTATGAGCTTGAAAGCAACTTTCCCCATTGCGTACCTGATGAAGATGCAATCGTACTTTACCTCAAAAGTCGCCTCGAATCCATCATCGAACAGTTTATTAGCTGTCCTAAATCTCATTTAGATAACTCTACTCTCTCTCAAGTTGAAAGCTACTTTAAGATGCCTTATTCCGCCTATCATCTGCTGATGTCCGAGGCTGTTTCTTTTCCTCCTCGTTAAACCACTTCTCAGGCGATTCTATATTGCCTTTCTCTACACTTCATTTTTTTATTCACTATGCTTACTGATTGCTCTCAATGTCGATACCTCGACCGCCATCCCAATCATCATGGCGATATCCTTTGTGCCGTTAATCCTGCTTATCCTAATATGTGGAAGCTTCTTAAAGATCTCGATCGCTCTACTCTTAATTCTCTTCCTGTCGATATTTGCACCCACTTTGAGATCGATCCCTCTCTTGCCAAAACCGAAATTACTCTTTCTCTTACTTTTCAGCAATGGCAACAGTTAGCTCGTAATTCCTCTGCTTCTAGCACCATACTTAACTTTTTCAAAGATAAGCAAATCGAACATTCCCTTTCTCTGACCAAAAACGATTGGCAAACTATAGCTAATTCTTCTAACAATTCTCACGTCCTCGATCACCTTGCCGAACATGGCATCGAACTAGAGCGAACCTCGCTGGATTAATGTTAATTCGAGAGCAATCGCTGCTATTTCTTACGATCGCTCTGACTCAGTGCTTTTAATTCGCTTTAATCGTGGTGCTATTTATCAATACGATAATATCTCCTCTGACTTCTTTGATGAGTTTCGTCATGCTAGCTCTTTAGGTGCGGAATGCACCGCCAGGCAAGCTCTTGAATTCAATTCAAGAGAACCTGGCGGGACTTTTTTTAACCAATTTATTAAAGACCGCTATACTTATCAACTACTTTGATTTACTCCTCTACTATCAAAAATATTGTTGACTTTTTCTTTTAATAGAGTTATTCTGATAGTAGAGATAAGAAAAAATTCACTTCCTAGTTTTCTTTCTCCTTCACTACATCTACTTTTCAAGCTTTCTATTATGACTTTATCTGCTATCATTACCGCTCTCGATTGCTTCATCAACGACTTTGTTGTTGTCTCTGCACTCGCTTTTTGTCTCCTCTTGCTATTTGAGCTAACCTTATCTTTCCTCGATTGTCTCGAACAGTATTCGACCGTATCCGATGAATTTTACCAACAGACCAAAGCTCTGCTTAATCCTGCTACCGAGCCAATTATCGAGCTAGACAAAGTAGAATTACCATCTTTTGAATTAATGACCATTCGGGAGCTTCGTGACTACATTCGCTCTCACAACCTTCATCACAGGGTTCATAACTCTACTGGTAAATCTGTACGGTCATCTCACGCATTTGAGGAAACCTCAAATGACGTGACCTCCTCTAATGCCTGTAAACATGAGCTTATTCAGGCTTTGGCTTGATTTTTTAGTTCTTGCTTTTAACTCAACTATCAGCAGTTTACTATCATGAATATTTCAGCTTCGCTCAAACAACAATTCGACCGCCTGAATATTCCTCTCGATACCCGTGTCTTAAAGGCGATGCCTTCGGCTAGGCTGAGTCTACGACTTGCGTATGCTTCCGCCAATCGCCCAACATCATCCTTCTCAAGTTCAAGCTGCTCTCAATCGTTTTTAGAACATACCTTAAGATAAACGCGATCGCTGCTCCTCAGAGACTAATATTCGTTTAACGTCGTTTCTGATGACTTGAAGTTGGTGATATTGTTCGCCTCAATATGATTATTATACAACATCAAAATGAGGTATAATTAGACATAAATAGATGACAAAATAATATGATGAACATCGCTTCAGTATTAAAGAATTCAGATCTAAATCCCGATATTTTACAGGATCGTGGCGCATACATTCAAACAATTCGACAGGGAGTTTCGGGAAAAATTGTCGAGCAGGCTGTCAGAGCTTCGGGAGAGCGAGAGTTATTCGTCCGTCTGCTGAGTACCAGTTCGGGTAACTTACACCGTCTGTATCATTCTCAGCTACTAACGAGAGTTCAAACTGAGGGAATCTTAGATACTTTAAAAGTGTTTGCCGATGCCATCGACGTATTTGGTGACGAAAACATAGCCAAAGAATGGTTGCATACCAGTATCCCCGCTCTTAATGGAGAATCGCCAATCGATTTATGCGACACTTTTGAAGGCAGAAAATTGGTTAGAGAAGCCTTAAGCGCGATCGAATATGGCGAGTTTGCCTGATGGAACTGTTTAGAATTACCCGCACTAAATATTTAGAAAATTATACAGGTCGTGGTGGCTCTTTTGCTAACGGTGCGCGGTGGAACGAACCTAGAATACCAGTGCTTTATTTCGCTTCTACTCCTAGTGTCGCCCTTCTAGAAATGGCAAATTATCTTCCTAACCCCAGACTAATTCCAGTAGATTATAGACTGGGAATCTATCATTTACCAGATAGCGTATCGAGTAGAATTTTGGAAGTAAAAGATCTACCCACAAATTGGAATCGCTACCCCTATCCCATTAGTACTCAGAAAATAGGTAGTCAATGGCTTAGTGAAGGTAGTAGTTTAATTTTGTTTGTACCTAGCGTTGCCGTACCTGCTGGTTTGGAAAATATTGCAGTAATTAATCCCCAACATTCAGAAATAAATCAGCTAAAGTTATTAGCTGTTGAATCGAGTCTCTATAACCCTCGCGCTTTTAAAGGATTGGGCGATTAAAGCTATTAGCAATATAATTTTTCTAGAGAAACAAATGAAAATTAAACAACCGCGATCGCAGTGTCTTCACTCATCTACTTCAATTTCTTTTCTTTTACAGCCTAATATTCCTCACCAACAATCTTCTGCCGTTGACCAATCGAATTCAACTACTATCAACAACTCTTTAAATTTTGTCTGCTTGACTCCTTCTGATAGTAACGCTATGCTGACAGTAGCAATGAGCAATAACTCCCTTCAACAACAAATTATAGAGAACCGAGTTTGAATCAAAATAATAGTCATCAAAAACTAGAAGCAGCAGTTGCTAAAGCCAAAACTCAATGGCTCAAGAATTTGTTGACAGAAAAATTACCAGAACTCTTTTCAGAATTGAGCAATTATCAAATCTGGTTTGATGAAATAGTAGAACACATGGAACATCGTGGCTTAGTCGAACCTCAGCAACAGAAAAACTACCTTACCGATGTTCGCAACGCTATCAAAGTAATTAATCCCAATCATCCTGCTCTAAATGTAGTTAAGTTCGACACCGAAACCTGGACGGAAATTAATAATGCTAGTAGCGATCGCCTTGCCGAAAGAAAGACCAAGTTCATTAGCGACCCCGAAGCAATAGTCAAACGAGCATCAACTCTTCTTAATAGTTATCGTTGGGCAGAAATCGCCGCAGGATTGGCAGTGCTGACGGGAAGAAGACATACCGAGGTCATTCAAACGGCAGAGTTTGAGTTAAAGACCAAATATAGCGTTATCTTTTCTGGCTCTCTCAAAAGAAGAGGGGAGTCGGTTAAGTGTGTCTTTGAAATTCCTACCCTYGCACCWGCYRMTAAGATTATCGARGCGATCGCTTCRCTGAGAGATAAATTAGGAGCAGAAATTCAAGACTTATCMCCACGTCAGATWAAYAAYMGSTATAGCGAACCCGTAGCCAAACARTGCGATCGCTTCTTTAGTGAGTTAGTACCTACCCGCGAAGGCAAAGATAATCTCTACACTCATCTATTTCGAGCCGTATATGCGACTATAGCAGCATACTGGTATTGTCCGCCGAGTGTACCCGAAATTGAATATCGTGCTGCCATACAGGGTCACTATCAAATTCTCGACGAGAAAGACCCRACMYTAAGACATAATTTTGCTGCTAGTCGCAAYTATTTTGAYTACAAAATTGCCGATGGTGAGGGTAACATAGATGGCAGACTGGGTTTAAAATTAGGCTTRCCCGATGTCCGAGTTATTGAAAGATATGYCGMTCGCRCYCCTGCTCCCACTACTAAATTTGCTYYYKCAGAKGYYAAARAYAAAGTTATAGYTCAATCGGATTCATCTCGGCAGTTACCTCCMAAACCTAAATCACAGGCTCGAACTGGTAAGCAATTATCTTTACCGATTATGAAACAGCAACTCTCAGCATTAACTATTCCCTCATTTTTGTTCCCACGTTTAGAATCGATCGCAGGGCGTTTGGGATTGACCCCAACCGACACCATAGAAGCTTTATTTCACTGGACGGAAGTGAGTTTAGCTTTAGCTGRGAGTTTAGAACTAGAAGAACTAAACCCCAATCTGCTGTTTGCTCGAATTGAAGAGTTACAGGCTCGACTGGAAGACAAGTCTATAATTCAATCGYCTTCAGAACCAAATAACTTAGTAGAACCTACCCATAATTTCGAGCGTGAGAGCATTAATAATCTCTGTGCTTCGGTCAGATTGCTCTCAGAGGCTATCTCTCGACAAAATAACGTAGAAATAGTAGCTAGCCCCAAGACCCCAAGTAACCCTCAGTCAACTCAGGCTAAGGCAGAAAAATTAGAGCCAGATAGTTCTTCTACTAGCAATAAGCCTCCACTAAACCAAGAAGATTCTACATCTAATAGCAACATAGACCTCGATCGTAATAACCTTTCTGAGTCTTCCCGTAAAGGCGATTATAGTCGTCTGGCAGAGGCTAAAGTTAATGAAGCGATCGATAAAATTATCGAGTTCAACAATGAGCGCGATCGCCCTTATAAAGACAAACTCTATATCAGTACAAGACTACTATATACTTTGACTGGTCATGCCGATTCCATAGTCAATCGGGTTAAAAAACAACGCAAAGAGGAAATAGATCTGCATCACCAACAGCACGAACTTGGTAGCTTTCATAATGCTCGTGGCAATAATCCCGTTCCAGTACAAGATATCATTCCCTTTGAACGTTTAGATATCTAGWMKWCTAGATATCCCCGAACCGCTCGATCATCGATTTAGCACGACGATAATTTGCTAGCTTTTGTCTTTGTTCATCTCTTTTCCTAGCTTCCTGCAATACTTTATTCTGCATAGACTTATGCTGCTCGTAATAGAYAAACAAYGCTTCTAWAAACACTTCYCGACTWATYTCTGCTTCCTGGCATTGCTGAGTCAAYCTTTGGRARAGGTTTTTCTCTAACCTAATCGTGCTTTGTTTGGTTTTTATCTCTTTAATGCCTGAYGAATTAGTTCCGTTACTCTCTGARTTARAACCTGACTTTTTTGACTCTTTAGTTKCAGATATCTCTAYTTCTCGATTGCTCGAACTAGGGATACTCTTGTTTGAGTTAGTAGTTGTATCTTGATAATTGTCTTGCTGTGGTTGCTCGACTGTTAAATTTAAAGATGAATCGCGTTTCTCTACAGTAGGCTTGGCTCGATTTCGCAATCTTTCTAAAGCGTCATCCTGACTCATTTATTTTTCTCTCTGGCTAATCTATACTGCAACTTTAGTTTGTATCTGCTTTTTCGACTCTGCTAGCAGTTCGATTATCTTTTCAAACGGATACTCTAAATCTGCYGCACYYAATTCACTTAATAGCTGTCCCTGRCGRGTAGCCTGTTTGAATTTTTCYGATTCTCTAATACTCGGTAGCACTGGTACRCCYTCGGCAAACTCTTTCATTGCCGTAATATTRTCTCTACTCTCTAAGGTYTGAGTTCTRCCTACCCAGCGATCKCGAAACGGTATTATCCCTAAAACTTTTCCTCTAAATGCCATCACTTGTGCTTGTTCGGCTAGAAACTTTTGGGTATCGAGCAGGGAATTTACTCCTTTAGTTGCTGACTCGGCAGGAATTAACACCCAGTCTGCCGCTCCTACTGCCGTCAGACAAATCTGCGACGCTCCTACTGCCGTCAGACAAATCTGCGAKCKCGTCGGCTGTACGTCGATAATCRCATAATCGAATARCTCTTTTACTGCTTCRAGTCTGAGCTTGAGGATTAATGCGCCCGTACCRCTACCGCTCAAGTATTCGCTGACTTTTGCTAGTCCACTATCGGCAGGAACTAAAAACAAATTWTCTTCAGCAGTGGGATAAATTCCRTCYTCTGTSSCTACTGTTCCTCTYAGTAACTCTAGTAGTGTTGGCTGATTATCGGCKACTTCRTGATTGAGRAAAAAGGTYAGRTTCGCTTGWGGRTCGCAGTCGATCGCCAAGACTTTTTTCCCCGCTCTRGCTAACATTTTTGCCAGRAAATAACAGGTGGTAGTTTTRCCCTGTCCTCCTGCCAARCTTACTGCTGCTAYGGTTTCCATTTTACAGAAATAGTAATTTTTCAGCCTTCTTTATAACCTCTSTWWYTYCAAWTGTCCATAATGTTAGTTTTCTTTACATTCAACTAAATTTAAACTTTGGTTTAATAAATTGTTTGTTTGCWGATACTAAGGTGTTAGGTTTTATACATTCTTTACTTACAGCTATCTTAAACTCTAGATACCTACACTTGTTACTTTTTAAATTACTTTTATGACTTTTTAGCTTCTTTTGTACTACGATGTGGGGGCTTTTTTCCTCTGGATTGATTTATTCTTTTGCCTTTAATTGAGTTTATTTTGGGCTACAAGCAGTTTCAATTGACTTTGACTAACTTTTACTTGTTTTAAACCTCTTTCTTCTTCTAAAGCCAAATATTTTTAGGCAGCAGCACTTTATTTCTCTGCTTTGCTTTGCTGCTTTATCTTCTGATGTACTCTTTGGATCTATATATTGAGCGATCGCTTTCCCGCAGATCGAGGAGTGATATCTCACAGCTTAATGTGTGTAAACTCACATCTCGACCATTTCAAAGGTTTCAGCGTTTTTACCCTAAAACACAAGAAGGAGCGATTACGCTCACAGAGGCTACCGCCTCAAAGCTGCTACCGCAGCGTATGCGCGTACGCGCTGTTAGCCTACGGATCGCATTTTTGAGAGCGAGCGAAAGTCCAGCTACTTAAAATTTCACAACGCTATTACAACGTATTTACCACAATTTTGGCTATAATTTACACAGTAGTTTCTTCTCTTTTTCTACTATGCCCAGACTTAGTTTTGACGTTAACGAACAATTTCAAGAAGATTTTGACAAATTAGTTGAATTGACTCACAGCACTTCTAAAGCCGAAGTTTTTCGTCGGGCGATCGCTCTTCTTAAAGTCGCCTCCGAAGCTCAGGCTAAAGGTGAAAAACTGATGATTGCTGACGAGAATCGTCATCCTATTACCGAAATCATTTTGCCATGACCCAACCCTCTGAGCCAGATCCTCAGTCCTTTATTACTCAAAATTTATTCGATTTAGCTCAAGGTTCAGATTGGAAGGTCAATCTCAGTAACGAGAATCCTGTCGATCGCGATTATCGTTTGCGACAAGACAGTTATGATGCCCAACATCGTCGCTGGCGAACTACGATTTTGTTTATCGCTATCTTGCTTGGAGTAGCTTTAGTTCTCTATTATTGCTTGCAGATACTCCTTAATCCTCAAGCAACTACTGATGACAAAAAATGGTCTACTGCCATAGCTGCTTCTATTATCAGTGCTGGTGTCGGATTTATTACTGGTTCAAAAGCTGTTGGGTAAGCACAGACTCGGAGCGATCGCGAAGCGGATGCCCTTCGGACTTATCGCCTCTTCTTTTTAAATCAATTCAACTTCTTTTATACTACAGTACGAGACTTTATTCCCCTCTGGATTAATTTGACTACTCTCCTTCTGATTAGGTTTATTTTGTGCTAGAAGCAGTTTCAATTATCTCTAGTAAACATTTACCCGTTTTAGTCTCTCCTTTCTTTATAAAGCCAAATATTTCGAGCAGCAGCACTTTCTAGTTTGCTCTGCTGCTTTTCTTTTGATGTAGTCTTTGGATCTATAAATGAGAGTTTAGTATCCCGCAGATTGAGGGGTGGGAACTCACAACTCGATCTGCTGGAACTCACATTTCTGAGTTTTCAATAGTTTCAGCCATTTTCTACTTTAGATAAGAAAATAAACGATCGCTCGAAAACAGAGTAGTGATTGGCTACGCCACTGTACTGGGCGCAATCGCACTTCCCCTAAACGCGATAATAAAAATAATTGAGATTTATCAAACCAGACTAATCATGAAACTCGATCGCATTACTAGCAATCCTGCCCGTATGAACGGACAACCTTGTATCCGCAACCTCCGCCTGACCGTCCGCCGTGTCATCGAGCTAATCGCTACCTACCCCGACCGCCAAGAACTCTATCAGGAGTTTCCCGAACTCGACGAAGAAGACATATTTCAAGCTTTAGTTTTCGCTTCTACTTATTTAGATGACCGTCAGATCGAATTCTCCGAGCCTTATGAGACTTCTGCTTGACCAAAGAAGTAGCAGCCACAAGCGATCGCTAGTCCTTTTTGATCTTTTTAACTTTTTTTATACTACGCTACGAGACTTTATTTTCTTCTGGATTAATTTCTGCTTCTGCCTTCAATTGTGCTTATTTTGGGCTACAAGCAGTTGCAGTTCCCTCTAATAAATTTACTCGCTTTAGACTTCTCTCTTCATCTTTAGCCATTTCTAAAGCGGCAACAGCAAACTGCTTTGTTGCTTTTTTTTGATGTAGTCTCTGTTCTATATATTGAGAGTTTAGTATCACGCACCTCAAGCTGCGGTATTCCTCATCTCGATCTGCTGGAACTCACATCTCCACCGTTTCAATACTTTCAGCCATTTTCTACTTTGAATAACAGATAACTTATTTCAAGCCAAAAACAGTTTATTTATATTGCGCTTTGTTAGTATAATTGTATTAATTTATTTTTCTAGTTAACTTTATCCTAGCCATTCAAGTTATGTCTAATCATACTGGCAGCCATATGCTCAACGAAGTTCTTAAAATGTTCGAGCGCGAATCTATGACTGTAACTCTGGTGAAATCTTGGACGATATTGGCGATCGCCTTGGCGTTTGTTATTACTGCCAACAAACAGCAACTCAATTTCGTCGCGGAGTTTGTCAACGCTGCTACGAACAAAATTATGCTCCATACGAAACTGAGCTTGACGACGACTAAAACACTTACTCAAAAGCAGTTGGCTTGGCTATTATCTCAAAGTGCAGGGGTAGCAACTTCAGCTAGCTATTTATTTCTACTGCTAGTTTAAACCCTAAGTTACTCAGAACACTACGAACACTGTTTAGTTGAGGATTTCCCTGAGCCGAGAGGGTTTTATATAAACTCTCTCGATTGCAATTAGTTGCTCGTGCCAATTCGCTCATTGTGCTGTTAGCTTTGACTACATCTCTAAGTGCCAGTAAAAAAACTTCTGGGTTTTCGTCTTCTAACGCTGCATTTAGATATTCTCTCGCTTCTTCTGGGTCGCTCAATGCTTTTAGTAAATCGTCCTCGTAATTTCTAGTTCTAGTCATTGCTACGCTCCTGATAATCTTGCCAATATTTCTTTGCTTGCCTAATATCTTTGTCTTGACTACTTTTATCACCTCCAGATAACAAAATGACGATGGCATCTCCTTCCTGCCCAAAATAGACTCGGTAGCCAGCACCAAATTTTATCCTCAGTTCCTTAACTCCTTCTCCTACAGACTTACAATCACCTAAGTTGCCCAATCGAATGCGGTTAAGTCTCGCTCGAACTATGGCACGAGCTTTTCTGTCTCTTAAAGCTTCCAGCCAGTCATTAAAGGGTGCGCTACCATCAGCTTTAACATAGGTGAGAATAGTTTTTTCCTTAGCTTCCACGATCTTCTGTAGTCTATAGGCTACAGTATAAACTTTTATCGCTTTATCAATTGCGACTCATCACAAGCAACACAGGCAGACAAGAAATTTTTTTGTTGCTCACAAAATATAGGCTAGATCTTCTGGCACTTGTCCCATGTATTCTATTGCCAAAGACTGCTCCTCTGCTGATTCTAAGGCTTGATAAATCTCTTCTTTTTTGGCTGAATGAGCAATAACTTTTCCAGCAATCGTTTCCAAATCTTCATCAGTTTCGCTATAGGCGACTAACACCCATTCTCCTCGATATTTCTGCTCGATCTCTTCTATAGTTAGTATTTCTGACATCCCCTCAACCTTTACTACTTTTCTTTTCTTTTATACTACACTACGAGGCTTTATCTCCCTCTGGATCGATTTGACTACTCTCCTTCTAATTGGGCTTATTTTGGGCTACAAGCAGTGTCAATTCCTTCTGGTAATCATTTACCTGTTTTAGTTTCTTCTCTCTTTTAAAGCCAAATTTTTCCTAGCAGCAGCGATTGCCTCTGGCAATCCGCCATTTCCTCTG
>NZ_JRFE01000047.1 GCF_000756305.1 Myxosarcina sp. GI1 | reverse complement strand
GAAATTTAATTGTCGCTCACCAGCCAAACATCATTTAGATTCAATTTCTCTACCTCTTACAATAGAAATAGAACTAAATTTGAGCATCAACAACATGCAGACCTCGATACAACAACTGCAAAAGCAGCTTCTTAATCTACCTGTTCGCGATCGCTGGCAGTTAGTACAGGTACTTTTAGAATYTCTACAACAAGAAACACGCCCTGCTGCCCAACAGCGCAATTTGTCTAGACTTCGTGGCATCGCTAAAAGCACGACGAACACCGATTGGATTTACCAACTCTGAAATTCCCGTAATCGCTCCCGACCAACTCAATTCAATATTGTTTGACAGTTAAAATCTTGCTATTGTCCTTTTTGTCTTTTGAGTACCTTTTTCAAATAGTCTAAAGAATAACCTCGCTCGATCGCATCCTGCCATCTTTCCCAAGCACCAGATAAACAGACCCACTGTTCGTCTTCTCGCATTTCGCGACCTGAACAATAGCCTAGTTCTCTGGCTAAATCGTACCAATAATCAAACACGGCTCTTTGGTCTATTCCCTCGCTGAGAGCGCAATTTGTACCACCCCAACTTTCTTTTAACGCTTGGGCAAAATAGCCAGCAGGATTAGGAATATAGCTGCTGCGTTTTCTAGCTTGAAACAGCGCGATCGCTTCAGAYACCTTCTCAGCYTCATACTGCTTWAYYAWCYTTRCTACTGTTGAGTTWGTYTGTAYYCCCAATTCATCYAGTTKYTTSACTTGCGACTTCCATTCTGAATTAACCGCTTTAGTCTTTTTGGCTTCTTTCATACTACATTTGAAGGCTTTGTTTTCTTCTCTAGTAGTTTCCCGTTCTTGGTTCTCATAAGGTTTATTTTGAGCGAGATTAGGGATAAATTCGCTCTGACAAACTTCTACTTGTTTTAAACCGCTTTCTTCTACAGCTTTAATTTCAGAAACAGTAGCATTTTCTTTCTGTTCTGCTGCTTTATCTTCTGTTGTAGTCTTTGTTTCTATAGATGAGAATTTACTATCCCTCACCTCAACTTGTGGGCTGTCTTCATTTCGTTCTGTATCAGCGCACATCTCGGTTATTTTAATGCTTTCAGGGTTTTTCCCTCGCAGATACTCAAACAGGCGGTCGTAATCTAAGCTGTAATAATTTGTCTGATTCCATTCCCTCGCTCTGTATCTGACTACTTTGACAATAGACAGCGATCGCAACAGAGCCATCGACTTCCTAAACTGCCAGATACTTAACCATCTAAATTGTTCGTTTATCCAGTCGGGAAAGGTGTTATATATCCACTTCACTCCATCTACTATTACTCCTACTCCTTTCTTCTGCATCCAATAGTGCAATTGTTGGACGATTACGGCAGCATTAATATCTCCCAATGCCTCGGCTATCTCGGCATCGAAAAAACGATTATTATTTGGGGAGGTGTTTAAGATGCTCACGATTCTCCCCCGTACATTGCTTCTAAATCCTGAGTGAAAAATTCTGATGCTCCGCAGCTTGAGAGTACCGCAGCTATCAAGGCTCGTTTCTGGGAAATCTTACAAATAGTATTAGTCAGGTCGTAAATTTTGTACTTCTGCTTCTGGTACTTGTTTTCCATTGAGTTACAGCACCCATCGCCTTGACCAACCATCTCGCCGCGACGATACAAAGAACAACGATAGTGATAGTGAAATAAAGGTTTGTCAAAATCGGTGATGAAGTAGAGTAGTTCATAGCTAGGACGTAGACTGAACAATCTACACAGCTTCTCTGCTCCTGGCTTTAATAAAGTAGGCTTCTTAGTCCCTGGAATAGTTCCGTAGTCTACTCCTTTCTGCATCTGGGCTTTGACAAAAATTACCATCACTCGATAATGTTCTGCTGTTGTGGCTATTGCCTTGTCATATACTGGAGCATCTACGACCGAAGCTACTATTGCATTTGGCTTCTGACTATTATTCATCTTTAGTATCGGGATAATTTTTAACAATTAGCCGTAAGCAAGCTTAAAGCTTATGGCTTATGGCTTATGGCTTACGGCTTAAAGCTGTTTTTAAAATGGCTGGTTGCTAGAGTATGTCTGGTACTTTCGGTCAAAGTGCCTAGCCAGTCCTATTAAAAATCCCTCTCGATATGGCAACTTACCCCATAACTCTGGATTTGGGTCGATGGCAATTATTCCATCGAATTCTCCATCTGTGTACCAATCTGTTTCTTGCTCTATTCGTGCATCTCTAGCTGCTAAATCATTCCGTATCCGCTGGTCTTGTTCGTGTTCAACTGCTATATTAAATGTCATAACAAATCCTCTTGATTAGGGGTCATAAAGGGCGATCGCCTTGTTTGTCAGGCACTGCGAAACGCCCTTTTGTTATAACTTTGATTATAGCAGGCTTGCTATAAAAACTCAATGCAAAATGTATTTATTGCTTGGTCGCTATAAAACTGCTAAACTTATTCTTAATACCCTTCCCAAGCTATAGAATTACGAGGAAAATGTATATGAAGAATATTAAGAGCAAAACAAGAATGATTCGTTGGCGACTTCGAGTATTAATGGCTGAAAGAAATATTAATAACAAAACTTTGGCACAATTGACTGGACTTCATCCCACTACCATTTCTCGGCTGAAAAATACTGATGAGCTAAAGCAAATTACTGGTGAAGCTTTAGATGCTCTTTGTAACGTTCTTGTTTGTACCCCTAACGATCTAATTGAATTCACTCCTGACGGTGATTCTCGTTCAGAATCGAAGACGACAAATTCTAAAACTATCGAGCTTAATCGAAGAACTACTGTTTCGTCTCGAAACCAAGAGCTTAATGACAATATTATGTCTGCTGCCTAACATCAGTCTTTTAAAAAAAATTTAACAACTTTAGTTTTTACACCAAAGATTAATCCGCCGATCGCTTTTTGTAGCATGATTTTTGAGGCGATCGCATCCAGCTTTGAACCATTCTTCTCTTTTAGTATCCCAAATACGAATCGTGCCGTCCCAGCTACCGCTAACTATTTTATTATTGTCTGGGTTAACCGCAACTGAATCCACATAACCTTCGTGTCCTCGAAATGGTGATGTAACTAAATCGCCTTTGGTATTCCAAATACGTATAGTGCGATCGCGACTGCCGCTGATAATTCTCTTGCCATCGGGACTAAAGATAGCCGAGTTAACTATACCTTCGTGACCGATAAAGGATTTACTGATAGAGTCATTGCTTAAATTAATTAAGCGCATCGTACCGTCACGACTGCCACTGATAATTTTATTTCCATCTGGACTAAAGTTAACGGTCATAATTTCACTGTCATAAAGTTCCGACCAGGTTTCTAACTGTTGTTTCTGGTTTAAATCCCAAAGACGAATAGTGCGATCGCGACTAGCACTGACTAACTTGCTACCGTCGGGACTAATAGCAATTGAAGTTACTCCAGCTTCATGACCAGTTAAAGTACTAATGAGACTACCCGATCTATCCCAAAGGCGTATGGTTCGATCGTCGCTACCGCTAATAACCAGATCGTTATCGATCGCTACAGAAGTCACGCTGTCTTCATGTCCGAATAAAGGCTCACCGATAGAATTCCCTCGGCTATCCCAGAAGCGTATGGTTCGATCGCTACTACCACTAACAATTGTCTTATTGTCTTGACTGATAGCTACTGTGTTAACTACCTTTTGATGACCGTTAAAAATATCTCTCAGGATACCCGAACGATCCCACAGGCGGACTGTAGAATCTTGTCCAGCACTAACGATCGACTCTCCATCGGAACTAACTGCTACAGATTTAACATGACCTTTGTGTCCTTCGATTACTTTACTAACAGAATTATCTTTAACACTCCATAGACGCACGGTGTTATCGCTGCTGCTGCTAACAACCTGACTGAGATCGGGCGTAACTGCTACAGAATTGATTAAGCCTAAATGACCTCTAAGAGGTAGTTCGACTTCATTTCCTTGTAAATCCCAAAAGCGGATTGTGCGGTCGCTGCTGGCACTAATAATAGTTTCCCCATCTTGGCTAAAAGCCAAAGACCAAATAATGCCTACATGACCGATAAAGGGTTCGGTAACTAAATTACCCTGCAAGTCCCAGAGACGAATTTGTTCATCATCTCCACCACTAGCAATTAGCTTGCCATCGGGACTAAACGCTACTGCGTTAACTAAATCTTGGTGTTTGCGCCAAGGAGATATAACTTGGTTCCCCTGAAGATCCCAAACGCGAACGGTGCGATCTTTACTGGCAGAAGCAATTAAATTACCATCGGGACTAAAAGCGATCGCCGTAATCCCAGCTTCATGTCCGATAAAAGGTTTACCTATAGGCTTACCCGATCTGTCCCACAAGCGAATCGTACCGTCGTCACTACTACCAGCAATAATGTCCCCCGAACTTGGTGGGACTGGATTGAACGCGATCGCCGTAACTGTATTTTTATAACCTACAAACGGACTACCTATAGAATTACCCGATCTATCCCACAGTCTAATAGTTCGATCCTCGCTACCACTAGCAACAAATTCCCCATCAGGACTAAAAGCAGCAGCAGTAACAGACTCAGTATGACCCTGTAAAGGCTGTCCGACTGGTTCGCCATGGCTGTTCCATAAACGTAAAGAGCGATCGCTGCTACCAGTCAAAATCCTACTTCCATCGGGACTATACGCCACGACGTTAACTTTATTTTCATGACCGATTAACTGTTGCTGTTCTCTAATTTCCTGTACCGCATCGAGTAGACTAGATTGAACCTGTCGATTGATTGGTAGGGGTAATAAACGATTGTGTCCCATAGTTTCTACTGCTACCGTCAGGGCATCTACGGGCTTATTAGCTAGTAAATTTCTAACCAAACCTGCTTTTTCTAACAGGATCGATAGCTGATAGAAAACCAACACCGTCATAAACGCGCCAGTAACAAAACTCCAGCGTCCGATTACATTACGACGTTTTTGCCCGATGCTGCGACGGACGAACTCTGTTTCTAATTGATTGAACCAATTATTATTCGATTTAAGTACCTGCTTTAAAAGATTGAGGCGGGGATCGCCATGCCACAAGAAACTAAACTTTTGTTGTTGTTGCCACTCAAAAGCTGCCCTAGTTAAGCGTCGTTGCAGCACTAGATTTTCTTGTTCTTGCTGTTGCCAAACTAAAAGCCGTTGCCAACCCCTAATTAAAGCATCGTGTGCCGGTTCGATATATTTTTCGCCTGTAGTATCGCTACCACTTACCAAAAGGCGAGCATTTAAAAAGCGATCTATTACTTTATCTACCAGTGGTTGTTTGGCTTGGGGATACTTTAGTTCTCTAAGAAACACCCTTCTACGAGCAATATTACCAGCGTCAATCGCTAGCATCCGCAACATCACCTGACGGATGGTTTTGTGGTAGATTGGAACTTGCTTGACTAAAGCTTGATACTCTGCATCGGCTCTTTTAGTAAGCGATCGCGCTACGCCTCCTAGTTCCTGATAGTCTGCTTCGGTAATGGCTCGTTTATCTCTCGTTCCTTCTCTTACCTTCTGCAAATACTTAAGATACAATTCGCTTAAAGCAAAAGAAAGCAAAGGCATCGCCCCTGGCATTTGAATCACTTCATCAATCAGGCGCTCGACTAAACTGGGGGGATCGAAATACATTACCCTTTCAGAAGCAGGTTTTTCAATCGCTTCCCGTAGTTCTTCTCTAGTCATGGCAGGAACGACAAAACGGGCATCACTCCAATAGGGTTCGAGTTCAGTGTCTCTTACCTGGGATTCAAAATCCGAGCGCAGAGTCAGAACTAAATGTAACTGAGGATAGGTAGCAATTGCTTTACTTAGTAGAGATAAAAACTGCAATCGCTCTTGACTATTGCAACAGAGGGTAAAAAGTTCTTCAATCTGGTCGATGACTACCAATAGTTTTTGTTGCGGGTTTGACTGCATCCATTGTTGTAAATAGTCCCATATTTTACCTGTGAGGGCGGTTGGCGAACCTTCTTTACCATTCGCTTCATCATCACCAATACCAATCTGAACTAAAATATCATCCAACGCCTGAAAGGGAAATTCCCCAGGACGTATTGGGGTTAAAATCGCCCATTGTCGATCTTTTAAGCTTCTAATATGGGGAATCAATCCCGCCTTGACTAAACTAGATTTACCCGTTCCCGAGGCCCCCAAAACTACAGTTAGAGAACGTTCCAAACAAAACTGATACAGCTTCTCACTTAGTATCTGTCTACCAAAAAATAAATTACTATTAGATTCCTCAAAAGACTCCAAACCGCGATAGGGATTATTACTTTCATCTAAAGGCGGTGCGGGAGGAAGATTGAGTTCGTGCCCAGGGGTGATAAAAATATATTCACCGCGGTCGTGTTTGTTGAGGGGGAATAAACCAGGAGTTTGTCTAGTTTTATTGCTTTCGGCAGTTATTTCCACGCGATCGCGCAAATATAAATACAGTTCTGTAGCAGTAATTACTCCATCTCCAGAGGGTTTGCCATCTATAGCAGGCGGACTAGAATCAGCCTGTCCCTGTAAAGCCTCGATCAAAGCAGCAGCAAAGGGAGAATGATGATTATCAGTCTCACCGCGATCGTCTTCGAGAATCAATAAATCCGCAGCCTTTTGGTTATGGGAAGTAGAAGTAAGTACCTGCCAAGCAGCAGCCTCGATAAAGCGATCGTAACGCTCTTGATGAATTACTTCAGGGGCGATTAATAAATTCCTGGTACTACTCCAACGAAACGCCCCTGCAAAGCAACAGTCGAGGATACACAAAAAATGACGACAGGGCAAATTATTTAAAGCCTGTTGCAACCGCACCATTGGTAAGTAAGTGCTGGTGTCTCCTAGTTTGGCATCCTGGGGAATCAAAAACCCTTCTAGCCCCTCATCACTATTTAAAGCAATACCGTGTCCCGCAAAATAAAAAATCAGGCGATCGCTTTCGGTTATGTTTTGGGGCAAAAATTCTTCTATTAAGCGCACGCAGTCTTGTAAAGTTGCCCGTTCGTCCAACAAACCCCATACTTGGTAATCGTGTTGCTGTTGTAAAATTTGGGCAATTTCTCTAGCGTCATTTACCGCCGTCGAAAGAGAGACAATACCGTTGGTGTAATTATTTATGCCTATGGCGATCGCTAAGTTGCGTTTGAATTGAGACATGGGAACTAATCTTTTATGAAAAGGGTTCTCGGTTGTTGACAATGTTCAATTTCAGCAGTGATAAACTGTAGATTAATGCGCTAAAGATCGGTAATGGATAGAAAAGAAGTACTATCGACTGTAGTTAAACATCAAAAAGTATCAAAAGAGTAGATTTAAAAACTCGAAAAGCGTTGCGCCAGCATTTACGCGAACCAGTTTTAAAGGATGCTATTCGTGTCTTCTAGAAATTGGCTACTGCAGGTTGGATTTTTTTCAATTTGCTGTTGATTGTTGAGATTGTTCTGTGGGTTGAATTGGTTGATATTGCCAGTAAATAAATGTACCGATGCCAGTGGCGATCGCAATTGTGCCAGCAATAATATTAATTAACCAGGGAGATCTAAATTTGTTAATAGTTTCTCGAACCAAAGGATTATTAATTTTGGTTGCTGTAACCAAATTTCTGGAATCAGCTTGCCAAGCTTGTTGAATAGCATCAGCCAGCCCTTTCAAACCTTCGGGATGGCAAAAATAAACCATGTGATCGCAAGCCACTTCCTGTATTTGGGGTGGATAGATACGGTTACTCTCTACACTCTTGATGCTGTCTACCTCGACAGCGATATCATTCGGTTGACCGAAGAATGCTAAAGAGATAGCGCGATCGCTCAGTTTTTGCGTCAGTCGCTTAATCAGACTGGGTTTATTTCTTTGAGATTCCAAAGCAGCAGGAATAATTGAGGTATTACCCGCCACGATGCTGTAGGGTGTGCCAGGATCGGGACTTGAGGCAAGATTACTGAGAAACTGCGAACCAGGCTTCATTTGATCGAGAGATACATCAATTACCTCTAAGGTACTAGCGGCAGTACCGATCGCTTTCATCAGCATTCCTAAAACGGGAACCGACCAAGAAACGGTAGATAAACTATTAAGACCGATACCTAGCATCGTTATCGCCCAATCTTCGACAGTTGACCAAGGCGTACCTGCATTCGGCGTACCTAGCATGATTAAGTGTTGGGCGATCGCCTTACCGCCCTCTCGTTCGATGAACCAGCGCGATACTAAGCCTCCCATTGAATGAGCGACTATATGTAAGTTTTTACCATGATTCGCCCCCAAACCAACCCGTTCTAGCTTTTGTTTTAGCAAACGGGCATTTTCTTCGATGGAAGTATGAAGATTTTCATAATCAAAAGTTAAAACTACATCGTAAAAATCGGCTATTTGTTTTGATTGATTTTCTATAGCTACCTCAGTACGGCGCACGCTTGGCAGCATCTTTTCTGTATCGCCAATGATGCCGTGAATATAGAGAATAATATTGTTAGCTTCGGCAACTTTGGCTTTAACTTCTTGAGTATCTTGAATGTAAGTTACGGTTTCATTCGCATCGACATCAGCTACAGCTAGCAAGGGGTATTTATATTCCCGTTTGAATTTCTGACCGACAATTTTTTGAAATAAAATCCGAAACGAACCGCCAAGACTGCGAGTAGTTTCAGAATCATTAACAGCAGGTAATCTGGTTAAATTAATTTCCGTTTTCCCACCTGCGATACTTTTTCCCCAACCCAAGGGCAAATAAAATTCACCGTCATAGGCTATGGGTAATAACTCCTCATTATCTGCTAAAGGTGTATCGACAATTAGTTTTAAAGGTTGTTGTTTACTAACGATTTCAGGATTTTGAACCTCGGTTAACTCCAGAACGTTTAAGCTAGGTTCGTTACCGCGACTGGTAGTAAATTGGAAAGGCTGTACCGAATTAATATCTTCCGTCAGAATTGGGGGAACAAGTTTGGTATGTAGATCTCTGGTAGCTTGTTTGACAGTAGTAAGACGTGCTTTGGCTTTAACGGGATGAGGTTGAATAGTTACGCCCACTCCCAAACTTCTGCTTTCATTACCCTGGGGAATAGCAACGGTATCCTGGGGGCGTACCGTAGTAATATGCACCTGACTTGTCATCCAGTCGTCATACACTACTTCGGTTTCTGCTTGGCTACTAAACGCCCTAGTTTGGACTCGACTCATCAAGCGATTTAGTGTGCCTTTACCCCGTTTGGGACTAGCAATGGCACGAGTGGGTAAATCTAGTTCGTTTAATTCTAACAGCGTTGCATCAAATTCAGCCGTACTGACAATTAACTTGAGTATATCTTTGGTTTCCGTTATTCCTCGATCCCAAAGTTTTTTATCGACAGTAGCATAAATTTTTTGACCGTCCAACGCCCAAGCAGACTCTCCAGACTGTAACCATACGCCACCTGTAGCTAGTAATTCCGCACTTACCTCATAGCGATCGCTCAAATCTAACAAAGCACAGTAAAGATCGAGATTGCTATTATTGGTTAGCTTGACTTTAAAAGTTGGCTGTTGCCATTTACCGTTTTCTTGGTAATAAGATAAGCGTAAATCTGTATCAACTAATTCTTTACCGTCTTGATAAACAGACATCTTCACCGCGTCGGTAGGAATACGGCTGGTAGCAGAACTAGATAACTCGGCAATATTCGTCCAACGAGTCAGATGTTCCAACCTTTGGATTACCTGACTGGCATTGGCTTCAGTGTATTCAATAATTGGTGCGACTAACGAGCGATCGTCCACTGGTCTAGTAATTATGTATTGGCGATCGCGGGCGATTACTTGCCATTCTGCATCTTCTGGCTTGTCAGCTTCGGTAATATAAAGAGAAGATTGCTGTTGTAAAACCTGACGCGCTAATTCTACACCTGGGTTGTCTCCCGTAATCAGAACCCCTTTAGGCAGTAGAGGTACACTAGTAACGATCGCCTTATAACTAGTTGCTGAATCTAAATTCTCTACCTCGATCTGACTCAACTGGGGCATTACCTTTAACACTTGCGCCGTCGCAATAGCTTTATCTGGCTGCGATAACTCAGCTACAGGTGTCTCAAAAGGAAAGATAGCCAGTTCAGTCGTTTCTACATTCTCCCAGTTATCCGAAGGTGTATCCTTTAGGACTCTTTGTCTCCCCGTCCCCTTGTCTCCCCGTCCTAAAAAACCATGCACCGCACCACCATCAATTACCCAACCATAGTTAGGTTGATGACTGACGGTGAAGTAAGGAGGATGGGTAAATATTGCCCTACCCAAAAACGATCGCTCTAAATTACCCGAATCTTTGGCTTCGATTTGGGGAGACTGATCCGTAACCTTACTACGGACTAGCGCATCGGTACGCTTGAATAAATCGCGGTAGGTCAAATTTCCGTTAGCTTTTTTAAGAGTATCTACTAGAAAATAAGAAAATACCCCTCGTTTTTCGCCATTGGCATTATACTCTTTAGCTAACTCGCGATCGCGACAGGCAGAAAGAAAGATATATTCACCCTTGCCAAACATCCAGTTAGAATTGGCTGACAAACTGCGGGTTTTCGATACTTTCACTTCCGAGGGGGCAACGATAAAGCTATCTAAAGGTCTTTGTCTCTTATCTAAAGGTGCTTTTCTCGTCGCTACATCCAAATCTAGTTCCCCACGAGTCCCCGAACCAGAATGGCAGCAATCCATGATAATTACCGTATGAGGATTATTTTGGACTACTTCTGAAATTAATTTACCCAATTCCTTATCCGCCAAATCCCAACCTCCTTGGATACGACTGTCATAACAGACAATAGTTTCATTCAGGCGATCGGGTTCGACATCCCAAAATTCAGGGGGTGCTTGCTCCTGTGAACCGTGTCCCGCGTAGTAAAACAAAGCAATATCATCACTGGTTGCTTGAGATAAATGCTCTCGAAAGCCTTCGATAATTCCCTGACGAGTAGCATCGCGATCGAGCAAAGTGCGGAGATGTAATTGATAATCACCCCGATCTACTCTACCCTCAAGATATTCTTCTATAGCTTTAATATCGTTAACGCATCCTTGCAAGGGCGGTATGGGGTGAGTATAAGCATCGATGCCTACTAATAATGCATAAATATTTTTAGTCATGATAATTTTGAAAGATAAAGAATGGATGCTGGAGAGACATATTTTCTAAATACAAAGCGATCGGGAATAAGTCGGGAAGAAATGGAAGAAATTGCCGTAAGGTGGGCAAGCTACAGTTGGAAATTAATCGCATATTTCACAATTTAATTTTGCCCACCTTACAAATTGATGAGGAGATCGCCTCGTGTCAAGAATCGATCGTTCATCCCAATACTCAAACCCGCGAACAGGCACTAGAACGACCAAAAGAATGGATGAGTGAAATTCCCAATCTATCGGGTACGGATAAGGGTGCATCTCGTTATGTAGCAGCTGAGAAAAAATTACCTAAAAATGCTTTTAAATTAGAAGAAGATTTAGAACCAACTCCTGTCGATCCTCCAGATAATCAGTTTGTTTGGTTTGCTTTTTTTTTGGTAATTATTATTTTGGGTAGTTTGGTTTGGTTGGCTGGGGTATAGTCTTCACTACCAGAGCCAACTATAATCTATGTCGGATCGATAATGCCTTCCCCAATCATGCGTATTGCAGTCAAGCTGGGGACAAAAAAGTAGTCTCCACCCCTAGTTTCTACAAAGCGAGTTAGGTTAGAGCAGAAAAATGGCGGACGACCATTCTTACCGTTAGCGTCGGCTTGTTCTCCTTCGATGACCATGCGTCCAGTACCTTTCCCTTTTAGGGTTTGACCGTGATTACCCAATATAGGGTCTTTATCGTTGGCTAGTCTGAAATCATTGCCATAATTAACCCACTTTTGTTGGACAAACTCAAATTGACGTTTGATACTGGCGCACAAACACATAAAAATGACCCCATGATTGCCATCATCATTATTTGGATCGGTAATTTTCTTACCGTAGGGTAAACCTCGACGGAGGATGCGACGGCGATTTACTAAAGCTCCTGGAGTTTCATATGCTTGTTTGCCAAATTCTAATGCTCCTCTGGGATTGACTCGGCGAGTGTGTGCGCCCACGGGACAGCGCGAACCTGCTAGATCTGGGTTAAAGTTATAGCCTACTAGCTGTTTGCGTAGTTGTTCGTATTCTTGCTTCAAAGTTAGGGTTGATTCGCTCTTTGGATCTTTTTGATAGGCTTGATAGTATCGATCTCTGGTTATTTTTAAATTAACGATAAACTCATTAGCTTCTGCTTGAGTAGGGAACAGGGTTAAGGGCGCACCATTTTTCCAACGACCGACAAATTTAGCTGATAGAGCATCTTTGCCCCCAGGAAAATCTTTACCGACTTCTTCTGTATATTCGTTAAAAGCAGCTACATTTTGATGCAGCTTGCGGTAAACCATAAAAGTACCGTTATAGGATAACAGCCTGGGGATAGGTGCGACGGGATATTCTTGGGATTCGTCGCGATAGCCGAGAATAAATTCTCCTGTTTCCAGAGGTTCCCAACCCTCTTTGGTATCGGGAGCTAAACGAGTTGGTTTCCCGCCACCAATTACTTTGATGGGATTGCTGCCACTACCTTTGAAATAAGCTTCGCTAATGCCATCTTTATAGCCAAAATGTTCGGTTCGATCTTCTAAAACTGCTGCTGCTTGATATTCGGGTGTGTCTCCTCGATGACCGCTCAATTGCGTTACGCCCCCTTTTACTTCGGGGTGTTCGAGAATTTGGCATATTTCTCGATAGCGTTGCTCTAAAGCAGTCGGTGTTTGTCCGTCAACCGATACCCAAATATCTACGGTTAAGTTGCCATTCCAGATGGAGTCCCAATGTTCGGAGGAACTAACACCATCATCGCCCAAAATTTCCCAGCGATCTTTCATGCCCATAGAAAATTCCGCAGGAAAACTCTGTAGTGATTTGCGGGGTAAACCGAGATGTTTTAACCCGTTATAGGTAAAAGCAATATTAGTCGCTGCATCGGGGATATTATCTCGATCTACTGGCAGAGAGAAGTCTCTCGTTTCCCAGGGCGCACTACTGGTAATGTATGGTCCGATCGCCCGTACAAAAGCCCGACCTTTATCTTCGTCACTAACGTGATAGAAAATATAACGCGCCTGACCAAACTGAAACCGTCCGTAGGCTTTAACTATATTGCCTTGAATATCATATAAATCTAAATGCTCTGGCATGGTTGACTCCTTTATCTGCTCGCACACTAATTATTTGTTTAAAATATTTGCTACTTAAAGATTTCTCATTGCATCTGCCAAACCTTCTGGTTCTTCTTCGTAACCTGGCATCCATGTGGGTTCTGCTAGTTCTGGTTGGGTGTATTTCACGAATGCTTTGAATGCTCGTTGCAACTCGGCTGCATCTTTGGGGCTGTTAATCAAATCTTGGTGGGAAAAGATAAAGTGGGCAAAAGCCTGCTTGAGGTATAGGGCTTTTAGCTGTTCTGCCAAAGGATCGTCAGTAGAGCCATTAAAGAACAAGGCATTATCTACCTGACACCGCTTGATATAGTCGATAAAACCCTCAGCATTATTAACGCGATCGCCCGCAACGCAGTGTTGCAATAATTTCCTGAGTTCGGTTGGGGCATTTTCCCACATCCCCCGAAGATAAGGCTCTAATTCTCCATAAAAATTGCTCGAAAAGACTAAATATTTAGACTTTAAATGTTCTTCTCTAGCGGGACTTCCCTGATAAAAGACATCATTCAGCACATAAAATCGACAGAGATAGGTATTGGGTACTTTTGCCATCGGGCTGTGTTCGTTGCGATCTAAACTCCAGGTTTGCAATAGTCCTCTTACCTTGCTAGCATACGATTCCCCCGCTTCAGTACCGTTTTTAATTGGAATTAGTGCTGTTAGTCCGTAAGCATTACCGCTTTGATTTGCCATAATCGATCGCCTCTAATTTCGTTCGGTTCTTTTTCTTTCCCTTCTGGCGATCGCCTCTGCCGATAAACTGACGATCGGTGTGGGTTCCATCAAACTTAGGTCGTGCTGCAAATCCGTCAGCATGGCATTAAATTTTTGCTTAAACGTTTCGGGATCGTCATCCTCCATGTTTTGACTGAATTCGATTAATGAAGCTTTGACCTTTTTTGCCGACTTAACATCATTAGCCGAAGCCATCGGGTAAGCATTGTAGTAGTGATTCGTCCAGATCTGGTTGAAGTTAATGTAATCGTGAAACGGTTGCAAAGGCACGGAACGAGGATATTTCACGTTTTTGAACCAAAATGAATCCAGTCCCTTGGAAATTGCCATGTGGAATGAATCAATATACTGTTCCCAACTGCCGTTAAAATTACTAAAAAAGAATTCGTAAGTGTATTTAATCGTTTCTTGTGGCTGGCTTTCATCCAAACGGGGGAACTGCTTGGGGCTAACAATTGTCCACCGAGCATAGTGAATCAATGACAGGGTGTTTAAACCGATAAAGCGATCGCGATTCCTAGACGATCTCGCAGCCCGAAAAATCAGACGATTAATCCAGGCAGTACTCCGTTTAATGGGCGTAACCACATTCATGGCGTAGGCTTTGCCAGCAATATTGGACATTGATGACCTCGTTATTTAATGATTTGACCAACGGTCAGGCAAGCCCCGTCGTTTTACGGCGGGGACCCTGACCTTGATAAGTGAAAGATATTTATAAAACGGGAAGAACTAGGGAAATTAAGAAAGCAGGGGAGGCAGAGGAGCGGTAATTTAGAGAATTGGTATAAGAAAGCAATTACGAATCAATAATTATTCATCAATAACTCACATTAATTTCCAATTCTGACCCTTAAATGACTGGGAAAAGGTCCGCGAAACTCCATTTTGCCTGCTTTTCCTGGTTCGCGGGTTAATTTGTCAACTCGTAAAATCGCTTTTAAAATCATCGGGATTTGAATCATGTTGATGTAATACCCAAAGCAAGTATGCATCCCATAACCGAAGTGTAAATAGTGATAGTCGGGTCTATCTAAACGAAAACTTTTGGGACTGTCGATCTGACGACCATCCATCATCGCCGACTTAGTTAGTGCCAATACTGGCGTACCTTTGGTTATCTTTTTAGCTCGCCAAGTACCTTTAGCCAGGGTGTAATCTTCCAGAGTAATACGTGTGATACCTGGAGAAAAGACATCGAAGCGCAAACACTCCAACATTATCTTTTGCAGTTTTTCATCATCATCGTCGCGAGCAGCAGTTTGTGCCATCTTTAATAGTTCGGGGCGGTCTAATAGGTAATTTAAAACTTGTGCGGTACATTTGGAGGTAGTCGGTATTGCACCGATGATAGTGCCTAACAGATTGTTGCGAATGTCTTCATCGCTCATTCCAGGAGTATTACTTGCCTGTAACGCCAGACATCGACCCAGTACGTCATCTTTTTCCTCTCCTGATGTCTTACGAGTTTGGATTAACTCATCGAGATAGGTTCGCATCTTTTCTGCGTAGCCGATCGCTTTTTCATCTACCTCAGCAGGATTATCGGGAAAAAAGAGATACTGGAACATATAGGTATTCCATTCTGCTAGTTCTGCTGCTGTAGTTCCTGAAACGCCCATATATTCAGCAGAAAAATAACAGGGTACTGGTTCGCTTAGTTCTTTGACTACATCAAACGTTCCTTCACCAGCAGCATCGACTAAAGAGCGAGCGTAGTTTTCGATTAACGGTTTTATTCGCTTTTCTAAATCGGTGCGAGGCAGGACAATACGCATATTCGATACATCACGGGCGTAAATTTCCGTGTTGTTCATACCGAGAAAAAAATTACTCCCTGCGGTAATAACTCTCATTTTCTTTGCATAGGTCACGCCAAAAACATTGGGACGAGATAAAACTTCTCGTACATCGTCAAATCTAGTTACCGATACCGTGCCGTTTGAGATCGAGATCGGTTTGAAACTTCGTAACATCGAACTTCTGAGGTAGTTTACCAGCAACATTTCTAAGATACTCCTATGTTTAATTTTTTGGCGTTGCATAATTGCACAAAGGTGCTTAGTTCCCTAAAGGACTTCCTTCGGTCGCGCCGCATGTATGATTGTGAACGAAGAAGATTAATGATTCCCCCCGTCTCCTAGTCCCCTAGTCAGGCTTTACCATTTTTTGGGCAATCCACTGAAGGCTATCTGCGATCGTCTCATCTAGCGATCGCGCTTTCCAACCCAGCTCCTCTTCAGCCAGGCTAGTATCATAGAAAGCGTAACGATTCCATAGTTCGAGAATACTGAGATTGACGGTCGATGACCGACCCCGTATTTTACTTAATAGTTGAATAACTGCAACTATCGGATAGACGAGCCAAGCTGGAAGCGGAATTAACCATTTTGGCGGTTCAACCCCCGCAATGTTGGCAACCCGAGCGATAAATTGACGCAGGGTAACATTTTCTCCACTAAGAAGATAACGCTGTCCGTGACGACCTTTCTCCGCAGCCAGTAAAGCTCCTGCTGCATAGTCGCGTACATCTAAAATACCAAAGCCAACGGGAATGCCGAACTTAAATTTTCCCTGACTAATTAGCTTTGCCAGTTGATTGGCTGGTGCGCCAAGATAGTCCTCTGGTCCCAGAGTAAACGAAGGAGCGATCGCTATAATCTCTGGATGGTTATCTTTTACTTCGGTAGGTGAAATTACTGGGCGGTCAGCGTTTCGAGGTTTCCTCGAAACTACGCCCACTAAAGATTCTCGTTCGGCTTGGCGACGCGACAGGGCATAGGGCAGATTAAACTGATATTTATCCCAGTCGGCAGTTTCATTTAAAGGTTCGGGTTGGTAATTTAAACCGACAGTAAGACAACTACTGCTGACTACAACTCGTTTTACTCCTGCTTCTTTTGCTGCTTGAAGGACATTGCGCGTGCCTACGATGTTAATCTCATTCATTTTCTCTTCTGCTGCTTCACCACCCCCTAAAGCAATCTCAAATTTCATGTGAAAGACTGTATCTATACCTTCGCAAGCCTGGCGCAATACTTGCAGATCTTGAATACTGCCTTTGATAATCTCTACTTGTAAATTTTTTAAACCAAATTCAACTAGCTGTTCGTTCTCAACTTCTACTAACCCTTTGGGTTTAATCTGACGCTCATTTAGCAGTTTAATAGTGTGATAGCCAAGAAACCCCTCTGCGCCTGTGACTAAAATTTTTTTATCCACTGAACTCGAAGACCTCCTGTATTTAATATCTATAGGTTGATTATCAATGCCAACCACAGTTAAATTGTCTAATCTGGTTTATCCGTGAGTATTTTTATGTTTAGGCATTTTTTTGTACGGACTTCTATTTTCTTTATAGATATAAATCGAGAAAAACTAGAGATTTTATAAATTGTGATAAGTTAAGCTTCTGTTGACTTCAGTGAGAGTATCGAGTAAAAAATACGAAAATATGCCTCTTTTTAATCTATTAGCTATATGTTTCTAGTCATGGCTATTGGGTAAAAGAGAAAAGGTAATAAGGTATGGTGGGCAATGCACTAGAGTATTAGTAGAACGTCGCCCACCCTACAGACGATTGATGACAAATGGCCAATGACAATTAATTAATCCCTTCAACTTGGAAATAGTCAGCCAGTGCCAACACTACTTCTTGAGTTAAATCTGCCGATAATTCGGGTAAATAGGTTTGAATCGCATTCCTCGCTGCTGCGTTGAAAGCTGCGGGGGAACTAGTTTGGTTTTCCACAAAGGGTTGTAGTAACCTAATCAACTCGTAACTGCTGCTAAAGTCAGTGTCCTGTACTGCCCGATCTAAAGGTGGTGCTGTGGGATCGGGGAATTCGGGTAGGATGCGACTGATAAAAGTAACGCGGTGGAAAATGCGCCAGCAAGCAGGAGCATTTTGGGGTTGTTGTGCCTGGCGTAATGCCCTGGCGTTAGGAGAATTGGACTGTTCTAACCAAACTGGATCGATAACGGTGTTATATAGCGCATCATAGTTATCGCTTTGGGGGGTGAGATAAAACGAGAAAAAGCGATAAGCATCTACTTTACCAGAGGTGTTAATTGGATTACCTTGAGGATCGAATTCTGGTTCGAGAATATTACCCTCAGAGTCGATCGCCTGTTTTTGTAAGTTACCAGGGGTGTTATTTTCCAAATTCAGGCTAAAAGACTGGCTAGCTTCTTTGGTTTTAGATTTAGTTAGGTTTAAGCTACCGCCAAAAGAAGCATTGGTTTCGGCTTCGATACCTACCCCCGCTACTTCAGCCGAAGCAGAAGCTGAAAAACTAGCACTACCGTTGAAACTGTAGCTACCACTAGTGCTTTCTTGTTGGGTATCGGTGGTTTCGGTAGATTCGGCAAACGTACCACCGTCGGCAGTCCAAAGATAGCTATTAACCAGGTTGCGCTTGCTGTATTGTTGGGGCAGATCGTTATCCGAAGCTAAAGCATCAATTAAACCTCCCGCAGCAATTCCCGCAGCAGCAGTAAAGGGAGCAGCTACAGGGAAAGCAGCTAATGCACCTAAACCTCCACCAGCTAAACCACCTGTTAAGACTCCTGTAGCTCCAGGAGGGGTGGTGCTAAAGTCTTCGTAAAAGGCTCGCAAACGTATTTCTTCGTTTTGAATGCGTTGGCGCAAAGCATAAGCTTCGCTGGGTTTAAAGTAGCTGTATTCGCCGTATTCAGTAGCTTGAGCATAATCGGGATCTAATACCTTACTCCGATCGCTGTAGCCGATCGCGCCATCTAGCGTACCCTGTTTGGTATAGTGCGGATCGATGGGGAAAGGAATTATATTGGTATCTTTGGGGATGTCGGGGTTGGGAACCATGCGGAAGGCTACCAATGCCCTGTTGTGTGCCATGCGAATAGCGTAAAGATCGGCGGTTTCTGATTCTACTAGGGCAAAACCAACGTTACTAGGTTGAAAGCGTCTGGGTAAGGCTGAATTGAGTCGATTGGCGGGATCTTCCCAACTACCGCTAAGAGATACGGTCGTCATTTTACTGACATTGGTTGTGTTGCTTTGTTCTTGGCTACTCGACCAGTTTAATTCCGTTTCCAGACTGGTAGATGCCCCTAAAGAAGCTCCTACTTTGCCGAGTTTGATGGAAATACCCGCCCCAAATGGTGCAATTACAGTTTCTAATTCTTGTTCCACTGAAGCTTTTAAAGATGCGTCAAAGGAAGAATTAAAACCGCTTTCTTTGGAAGTAGAGATAGTAGAGGTGACGCTTTCGGCTTCCACAAACTCTACGGAAGTAACGCCATCACCATCGTCGATCGCGTCTTCGGTTAGATTCTCAGAGGGGACTGGGGGCGCACCTTCGATATAGCCTTTGATTTGGGGGTCAAACTGTACCTGGGAGATCCATTCAGTAATCAGATTACCTACCTTGTAACCCGTCATTAGATACCAGATATCGCCTTTGAGGAAGCTATAACAGCGTTTGTGGACTCCCCTCACCGAACCGTCTTTTGCCGTCTGAATATCGGCATATTCGGCGATCGCAGGACGGGAATGGATTTGACCTTGGAAACGGTTGCTAATGCTACCCAAGGCATTGCGAATTATGGCTAAATCCTGACAGATGGGGGCTTGAGACAGAATATGTTTGATTTCTGCATCTTCAGTTACGGTTAGATGATTGCTTTGCAGACTGCTATCGTTTGCCTGAGTTACCAAATCAGTAGTGGCAGGATCGCGATCGAACTCGTAATAGGCTACCAGCTTATCCCGTTCGCCTTTGAGTTGTCCGAACATATTATCTAATACCTGTTCCTGGCTGCGATATTCCCGCCAGATGCGAACTTCATCCATCGCCCCCGTATAATCTCGTCCCAGATTGAACTGGTTGGCAGTAGTAGGAATCTGACTGACATTTTCAGTTTCAACAGGCATTCCATTAACATACAAATCCAAACGAGTGGCACTAGGATCGGGGTTAAACGTCCAAGTCGCGCCCACTAATCGCGCCTCGCTATTATCGACGTTGTTAAAAGTCGAATTTCCTTCACCTTCGTTCAACAGCCAGTTACCCGCTAGGTTTTCAGCATCTCCATCGTTGTTACGCACTTCCGTAGCCGATAAAGCCCGATTCCATACTTGTAGCTTGCTAATCGTCCCCTGTAAGAAACGGCGCGTATTGCCCGAAATCGAACCCGAAGTAGTACCTTCTGGCGTACCGTAGCAACGTCCCACAACTAAAGGTTGCAAACTGCTAACGGGTTTACCTTCACTAAAGTTTTTAGCGGCTACCTGCTCGCCATTCCAATACAAACGAACGGTATAGTTATCGTTTCCTTCACTACCAGTCACGGCAATGTTGACTATTTGATTTGATTGAGGTGCAGTAACTGTTCCGACAGTGACGTTAGTACGTCCTTTTGCATCTTCATAGCCAAAATAGAGATAGTAAGAATTACCTGACTTCCTCAGATACATCCAGGCGGTTAATTCGGGATCGTCTTTACCCAGTCGTCCTTTTTGCAGTAGAGGATAGTAAGTTTGAGTGACGTCAGTAAAAGCAACCTGCATATCCATAGATAAGCCGTCGTCTACCCCTAAAGATACTTTTGTACCGCAGTCGAGATAGCTATCATCGCCATCGAAATTAATGGCATAGGCTTCTTGATAGCTAGCTGCTAAATGCTGCCAACCAGAACAAGCTTGTATTGCTTCGGTGGTGCTAAGGTAACGGTTTCTTACCCCTGCAACAATTTGATAGTAAGAGATAGGCGAAGCAAAAGAAGTGGGACTGTTAAACGCTCGTCCGTCATAAGCTGTATTGCCAGTACGGTTAATTACTTGTCGCTCGGCAAAGTAATAGTACGCTGTTAATCCCGATTCGTCACCTTCTAGGCGACAGTCTTTATGCAGGTTAATCTGAACTTTATTCCGTACTCCTTGCCAAATTCTAACTTCATCAATTGCCCCGTGGAAAAAATGTTGCTTGCTAGGGTTGTTGAGAGTGGCAATTAAAAATTCTCCATTACCCTGGAAATTAGCTGTTGCCTTATCTTCTGCCACAACTACCCCATCGCGATAGATAATGCGGGCTTTTGTCTCAACATCAAAAGTACAAGCCCAATGATGCCAGCCCGTATCTTTATAAGTAGCTTGAGTTTGCAGATCGTTACCGTAGAAAGCAAAAGCAAAAGAACCATTTTTTCTAAAACCACAGTGTAGCTGACGATTATTCCCTGGCGGTCCTTGAGAAATAACTGTGGAGAAGAAATTATCCAAGCTATTAGAATTGCGTGCAGCCCAAAATTCAACGGTAAAAGATTTATTAGTCAGATCGAGATTGTTGACTCGAACATATTCATTTTGTCCGTTAAAGTTGAAAGTATTTACCGACTCTCTTTTGATACTTAGCAGATAATTGGAATTATTGGGCGCAGCAGAATTTTGCTCTACGAGATAAGCAGTTTTTTCTTCAGTAATCAGGTTGGGTTTTACCCAGGCTTCCAAAGAAAGACTACCTTGATGGGCAAATTCAGAACTGTCTCCCGTCAAGTATCCTTTATTTATCTGTAGTGCCGTCCCTGGAGATTCGGGCAGCCAGGCGTTAGGACGGGATAAACCAGTGAGGGGCGTAGCAGAGACATTCTCAACGCTGCCATCGGGTAGCCAAGTAGCTTTGACCAGTACCGAACCGTATTTAAGATCGTAGGGAGTTTTGAGAACATCGCCCTGATTACCTAAGTTGCTGTAACTGTCATAATCGTATTCGAGAATGGCAATTTTGCTACCAGCTTCTAAGGATTTAGGTAACTCGGTTTTAACTACTGCAATCGCTTTATCTCCTGGCTCGATCGCTTTACGCAAAGCAATTTTGGCTCCTGCAACTAGGATACTCGCCCCGACTTGATAGGGTCGATCTACAGCTTCAGTTAAAGAAATGACTTCAATTGTATCTTTGAGATCGTCACTCAATCTACCTAAATAACTTGCTTCGCGAGCTTGTCCGCTAATAACTCGTCCCATTTGCCCAGGATTACGAGGTACGCGCTGCCAGGTTTCGGTTAGGTTTAAATTATTGTTAGTGAGGGTAAAGGTACAAGTATCTTTATCTACGCCATCGCTAACTGTTACCATTGTGCCTTGAGGGTTTTCGTCATCTTCGTTGACAACTTCCTGTTGATTTCTACCCAAACCAGGGGCTTTTTCCTGTAGCTGACAGGCATCGGATAAAGTCAATTTTGCTCGAGCGACATTAGTATCGTAAGTAGCCGAGAAAAACTGGTCTTCACTGCCTCTAAAATACATCCGCACCATGCCATCATCGCTGGCAAACAGTTGAGGCGCGTCTTCTGTCCAGGCAAAATCTAACAGTCCTCCAGTAACGGTTAAACCATTAGGATCGATGTGTACTAAGCGCATTGGTAATGCGGGGTTGCCGTTATAGCGATCGCGCCAGATTTTTAACCACTCCTGCTTCGCCTCTAAGGATTTTTCCAGAGGTTTTAATTGCTCGAGAATTTCTAGTGCTTGACTTTTTAAATTCTCTATCTTTGCCTGTTGTTTATCGAGTTGAGTTTGCCATCTGCGAAACGAAACACCGAACCGAATATTATTGGGGCGGTTGGCTTGGATGCGCTGGAGTAGCTCTAATTCTCTGGGTAGATTAGCTCTTAGTTGTTGTAAGCGATTTTGTTTTTCGGTAATTTGGATTGTGAGAGTTGCGATCGCTGATTCTAATTTTACAATGCGATCGACTGAGGCATTTCTATCTACATCTCTATTACCAATGGTTTGTAATTCAATCTCATCGGGTATTTGAGATAAACGTCCCCGTCTACTAACCGCAAAATCTAAAGTAGCAATTTTAGCCTCTGCTTCCCCTTCTGTTTTAGTTGCTACTGCCAATAGCATCCTGGCACTTTGCTTGCTAGGTGCAGTTTCGCCATCGCTTCCAGAGGGTTTTTCTTCCTGCTGGTGATAGAGTAGTGCCGTCAGACCTTTACCTGCTATGGTTCGTCCCGTAAAACCAAAGCTACTGCGGCGAATACCAGGATTATCCCCTATTGGTGCATCAGACTGTATCCAAAGGGAATCGCCTTTAATGATGCCGTTATTGGCTGAATCAGCATGGTCGTGAATTGTTTCGCCATTACCTTCGTCAAACTGCCAGTAGGTAATCAGTCCAGGTTCGTTACCAGTTTTGCGGACGTTTTTACTGTCGTTAACTTCTAGTTCGGATCTAGAGCGATCCCAGATTGATAGTTCGTCAACGATCGCAGTGAGTGAATTAGCAGGTTCGCCAATATTTTTACCCAAACAGGAATCTAGATCGGTAGCGGAAGCTGTCGGCAGTGGTAAAGATAGATAATCCTCTTCGTGGACAATGAGATCGTCTACCTGAATGCTGACTTGTGCCTGATTTTCTTCAGCTTCAGTCGAAAAAGAAACGCTGATATGATGCCACGTTCCCAAGTTAATAATATTGGCAACAGAACTTACTTTTTCTCCCGCCGAGAAGATCTCTATACCATAACCTTCGGTAGTTTCCACAATACCCAGACTAAAAACAGTGTCGGGTTTGCCTTCGGAGTAAATTATGCCCGTACTTTCAGGTTTAATCCACAGTGAAAGATTAAACGCTTTAAGGTCAACTACTCGCGCTTTACCTGCTACATAAGTGTCTTTATTCAGCTTCAAAGCCGATTCCGCATAGCCGATCTTCTCAAAAGCTGCGGGGCTTTCCGTACCTTGGGTGTTAAACAAACCATCGGCAGAACGTTCGATATTATAAGAATCAAGGCGATCGCTGCGATCGTTATGAACGAAGATTTGCCACCTCTGCACGTCGGGAACACCAGTCGGCACTAAAGCCACGGTAAACCTACCCATACTGATATTACGAACAAAATCCAACTCCAGAGTCGGTTCGTAAAACGGCAGATTATTCATATCTACCGCCCCCAAACTATCTTTACTACCATCGCCTAAAATCTTGTTACGACTGCGACGATAGCGAACTTCCCGCACGGTTTTTAATTCTGTTCCCGCTAAGATAAAGCGATCGCACAATAGAGTCTGGTTTACCATCGGTACATCTTCACCACCGCTGTCCATTACCGTTACCATCTGAGGATGTTCGGCAGGAATTGCCTGACGGAACAGATAAATATATTGATTGTCGCTGATTACTTGAAAGGGTGCATCAGCAGTCAACCTAGCAGTTGTAGACAAAAACATATCTACTTCCGAAATATGTCTGGCTGGCTTGTCGTTACTTCTCACCGCAGGTAAAACCTTGTTTGGCAAGATACCAAACCCTACCTGAGCGATTTCATTGGGAAACGCCAACTCTTGAGGCGTAGCCAACCAATTACGGGCATCTATTGATTCTGGCTCGTTTTCCTGGTCTAAAACCGTGTAATGAATCTGGCGTTTACTGTCTAAAGCAAAAGCGATTAATACCCCTGCATGACGCACCATAGTTGTGTGACGATAAGCGCGGTCGCTGTAGGTTTGTAAATAATTTTCCCATTGTGCTTGCATGACAAATCTCCTCCATGTATGCAATGAATTTAGTTGCTAGTTGTTAATTGTTGATGGTCGATTCTGAGGTAGGGTGGGCAAACTCCTCAAATCATTAGAGGCAATCTCTGTAAGGTGGGCAAAGGGCAAAGCTGCTTTTAAGCTTGGTTGGTCAGTTACTACTTTTGTGATTGCCCACCCTACCTCAATTCAAGCAATTCCAACATCGCCAGAGAGTCCCAATCCCGTATTAAAAGCAGCGGTAAATTGTTGTAATCCGTGAGAACCGCCATTAACTCTGCGTCTAGCTGCCCGTAAGTTCCCGCTAGCCAAATCTTGACGGATTAAACGCTCTTTATCTTTGAGAAAATAAGCAAGAATGTCGCCTGCAATTTCTGCATCATTAGCCAGATCGGGATTATTTAACAGGCGATCGCCCAATCCCAAACGTTGACTATAAGTGCGATAGTTGGCTTTACCAGTAAGCTGAATAAATCCCCGTCCTTTGTATTTTGCCCCGTCACCCACTGCGCCGTTACCGATGTCCGAACGAAAATCATAGCGATCAAAAGCGTGTTTGCCAGGAGTAGTATTGTATTTAGACTGAAACTCACTGATAGGTGCAAAGCCAGCAGATTCAGCGCGGATTGTGCTTAAAGCCATCAAAATCATCTGGCGATCGCCTAATTTCTGTTTCTCTAGTGACTTTAAAACTGCGGGTAGATACTTCTCGATATTACGACGGGGCGCATCGTAAAACATTTGGCTGACTGTATCTACGGTAAACAAACTCGTATCTAGAGGGCGATCTATGTTCTGGGTATTTAATGCCGCCCAGGTATTTTTACCTGCAATACCGTCGGGAGTTAAGCCGACACTCTTTTGAAAAGCGATCGTGGCTTGTTTCGTACCGATGCCAAAGATACCGTCAATCGCACCTGGATTAAAATTATGCTCTTGCAGCTTAGTTTGTAAAGCAACAACTGCTGCACCCGATGAACCTTGTTTTAGTAGAGTAGATACTTCTCGAACTGAATATTTCATAGTTTTAAGCTCAATCTATTTATGTTTGAGAAAGTTAACGAGAATGTTGCAATTTAAACCACAAGTCTAAGTAATTTATTACGACTTGCGACACCGAAGATACCGTCTACAGTTAAGCCTTCTCTTTGTTGATATGCCCTGACCGCCTTGTCTGTTTCTACACCATAAAAACCATCCACCGTAAGGTCAAAACCAACTTTAACTAACGCTTGTTGTAATTCTCTTACGTCCTGACCCTGCATCAGAGGTCTACTAAGCCTCAAAGTTCTGGCAACGCCACCGACAGGAATTACGCCAAAGCCTTCAATGGGGGCGCGATTTAATCTGGCTTCTACTTGTGGACCGTAAATTCTATCTTCGGCTATAGGATCGTTGAGGTTATTCTTATTCCAGAGTTTTTGAAACGCTAGTACAGCTAGACTGCGAATATCTCTAGTCCCACCACGAACATAATCAAAGTGTGGGGGATCTTTGCGCCCCAACCATTTCCAGCCATGACGTTCTAAATGAGGTCGCCAACCCTGTGCGTCGTTAATATCCAGTGCCAAACCGCTTTGATGGTTGCTTCTACCAGGACGGGCTGCGATAGTAATACCACAGCGTCTTCTCTGAGAATGATTGAATAAAATCAACTGCTGTCCGATAGTGCGATATGCTGAGTTGATACTCATAGTCGTACCGCGATCGCTTATGGCACGGGATAGGGCTTCATAAGCTGGTCTTTGCAGATAGGGAAACACTGCTGCACCAGATCTAACGTTAAGACCGTCAAATCGGACTAAAACCCCTGGAATAACAGCGTTCATCTCATCGATGATTTGCTGAGAAAGTCCGTTAGCAACAGCAGTAGAACAACCAGAGACATTAGCTAGTAATACCGAACCTCTGGGAAGTGACCTGGTCAATTCTGCTTCGGTTTCTGGTTCGAGTTCGTTAATATCGTGGCAGGGTTCAAATTCTAATTCTGGTTCGAGATAAGTAATAGAGTCTGTTGGTTTGGTCATGATTTTTCTGAAAAATGAAGGGAATTGCTTGATTTATGTTTCTTTGCTACCGAGCATATAAAGCGATCGGGAATAACTAGGGAAAAGCGTTTTTCAACGCAGCTTCAAATCAGACATTGACTCGAACAATATCCTGAGAAAAAATTGGTTGTTCGGTTCTGACGTTTTTTGGACACTTGTTGCATAAAGCGATCGCATCAGCCAAGGCAAACGCACCAAACTTACCAAACAAGAGTTAGAAGAACTCATCGATATCTTTATTTCTCGCCTTCAATCTCTCGACCAACCAGAGAAAATAGCGCAACTCTGTCAAACTGAAATTACTTTACTCGAAGAAGGCTATCCTCCTGCTTCTGTTGCCAAAAATTATCTGACTAAATACCGTAAAGCGATCGCTACGGCTATTGATGAGGGGCGAATCGAGCTTAACGACCGCAACTCTCATATCTATACTTATGTCAAAGATAGTACGGAGCAAGTTACTACTGAACATTGGGCTTTTACTGTTTAATAATAGTCAGGGAGCGCAATTACTCATTTAATTACATTTATCAAGGCATAGCAGCAGAGACGAAAACTTTGAAAATCTCAATTGTCATTGACAAATTGGGAATATTAGAAGAAAGTCGCCCGTACGAGAAAAATGGCTCGATTGATTGAAGACCCCAAACTATTAGAATTATTTATCCGTTATGCTCCTGCGGCGATCGCCATGTTAGATAGACAAATGCAATATTTGCTAGTTAGCGATCGCTGGATTGAAGATTATCGGTTAGAGAACACTGAAATAATTGGTCGTTCTCACTACGAAGTTTTTCCCGAAATTCCCGAACGCTGGCGACAAGATCATCAAGATTGTCTGGCAGGAAAGGTAGAGGTTCTCACCAGTAAAGAAGATAGTTTTGTCAGGACTGATGGCAGACTTGAATGGCTACGTTGGCAACTACGTCCCTGGTACAATTTGGAAGGAGAAATTGGCGGTTTGCTGATATTTTCTGAGATTATTACCAAGAGAAAAATATTAGAACAACAACTGATAGCTGAAAAAGAGCTAGCACAAGTTACCTTAAGCTCTATTGGCGATGGCGTAATTACTACCGATGCTTTGGGTAAGGTAAGCTATCTCAATCCCGTAGCCGAACAACTTACTGGCTGGAGCCTAGCAGAAGCGACAGGAAAAGCGATAGGAGAAGTTTTTCGGCTTATCGATTGTTTTTCTAGAAAACCTCTAGTCAATCCTGTAGATTTAGTCCTCAAAAACAATCGAGTTCGCCAACTCCCTAAAGATACCCTATTGGTCGCACATGATGGCACTGAAATTGCTATTGAAGATTCAGTAGCACCAATTAAAGATACTCAGGGTAATCTTATTGGCACTGTTGTTGTATTTCGCGATGTTACCAAAATTTATGAATTAACTAGCAAATTATCCTGGCAAGCTACCCACGATACTTTAACTGGTCTGTCTAATCGACTTCATTTTGAAACTCAAGTAAAACTGGCAATTGAAGACTCTCAAGATAATAATACTCACCACGTTATAGCTTATCTCGATTTAGACCGCTTTAAAAGCGTTAATGATACTTGCGGTCATTTAGCTGGAGACGAACTACTCAAACAAATAACCGCATTACTCAAACAAAGAATTCGGACTTCAGATGTTTTCGCACGTTTGGGTGGGGATGAGTTTGGAATCTTGTTTTATAAATGTAACTTTAAAATAGCGCAAAACATTGCCGAACAGCTTCGATGCCTAGTTCGAGACTTTGATTTTGTTTGGCAAGATAGAGTRTTTAAAATTAGTGTCAGTATCGGTTTGGCTGCRATCGCTCCTACTACAAACAATCTAACCGAGATTTTAAGTCGAGCAGATGCAGCCTGTTATGCTGCCAAGAAAAAGGGGCGCAATAGCGTTCATTTAAGTAAAGCGATCGATTATTGACCATTAAAGCGATCGCCTCAAACAGCTAATTGAGACTACCAAATCCTGGCTGAAAACTGAAGCGGTAGAAACTGAAGAAGAAAAGATTGAGAGCGAAGAATTAGAGCAGGATGTTGTTGAGACAGATTTATCTGCCGACCCCGTTCCTTTTTAACTCTCGATAAATAGACAACAGGTATTGCAGATATCTCAGAGTCTAGATATCTGCTTTTCTTTTGGTGTAGTCTTTGTTTCCTTTATATCAGAGTTTAGTATCCAGCACCTCAACGTGTGGGATCTCACAGCTTGAGATGTGTAAACTCACATCTCCACCATTTCAATGCTTTCAACGATTTTCTACTAAATTAGAAAAATGGCGATTGCATTAAAGCCAAAAGCGCGATTACGCTCACAAAGGCTACCGCCTCAAAGCTGCTACCGCAGCGTATGCGCGTACGCGCTGTTAGCCTACGGATCGCTCTCTGTCAAAAGTAAACTATGGACAATTGCTCTGCGATAAAAGCGATAATAAAGATAATTAAGCGACTGCCCGTTCATAGTCATGAGTATTTTAGACCCCACAACCGAACAACAAATTGTCGAGCGAGTTTTAAAAGCTAGAGCCGAACGACCTCAGTTTATAGCTCGGATGAAAGTTAGACAGCAAAAGGGCATAGAAATTGCTCGTCAGTGCGCCAAGCTTCTTAAACAGCAATTCGGTGTTAGCAGAGTAGTGTTGTTTGGTTCAATGCTCGATGTCGAATCGATTTTTGAAGACTCTGATATTGACCTCGCCGTTTGGGGATTATCAAGCGATCTCTACTGGAAAGCTGGATGCGCTTTAGACAACATAATATTGGAAAGCGGCTATGATTTTCCTCCCATCGATCTAGTTGACGTTAACGATGCCAAGCCTCATATTCTTAACGCGATCGCACTAAAGGGTGTCGAACTTTGATTCCCCAACAACTCCAATAAGAGCTAACACAAGAACTTGCCGAGCTTAAAATTTGCTTGGCTGAGATTAATAAGAATACTCATCAGTTACAAAATACTACTGATACTGACTACCAAAAAATTTTGGCTAAAGCCATCGCACTAGACATACACGGTTTTTATTCTGGGGTCGAACGGATTTTTGAAAACATTGTTTTTGGCAAATAAATGTAGACCTTAGCTTACTAATAGACTTTCCCAAGCTTCTCGGGTAAGTTGCCATTCAATTCTACTCCATCCGCGAGCGCGCATCCAATCTGGGCTTGGACGTGCGCCAATTTCTCTAAAACCGTATCGCTTTGCCAAACGTGCAACCCGTCGATTTGCACTGACGGAAATACCTCTAATCTCTGTTAAACCCAGAGCGTCAAAACCAAATTCGATTAAAGCTTTGCCGACTTCTATGGCATAAGCATAACGACTCCAAAACTGCGGTGCGAGTTCGATACCTATTTCCGCTTTCTCTGAATCGTAATTCTCGCGACGTAACCCACAACAACCAATTAATTTTTGGTTTCGGCGAGCGACAATGGCAAGCTGATAGTTGCAACGGGAACTTACGGCTGCCCATTGAGCGAAAAGTTCGAGCAATTTGCGTGTATAACTAGGTTCTGTTTCTTCGGGGGCGCAAAACTCAGCATATTTTGGTTCGACACGATAGGCAAAATATGCCGCTTCATCTTTTTTATCAAAGTCTCGCAGCAAAAATCTATTGGTAACAATCTCCATTAAAGTATTTTGCTTATGTTGTAGTCTTTGTTTCTATATTATGAGCGATCGCAACCCTATTACGATCGCGCTAGATTTGTTTACTAGATTTACTTAATTTTCTCCTAAAGCCAAAAGAGCTAGTTAATCGAGTAACATGAACCAGCCAAAAATTAACCTGACAATTCTCAAAAAACACTTGAAGACTCGTTCTCAAACAGAATTAATTGCCGATATTGCCGAACTCTACAAAAGATTTCAACCTGTAAAAGACTATTACCAGATTCAACTCTATCCCCAAGACGAAAAACAGGTCGCAGCTAAATACAAAAAGATTATTGAAGACGAGTTTTTTCCCGCTCGTGGCTTAGGCAGAGCTAGATTGTCAGTAGCTAAAAAAGCTATTACCGATTACAAAAAAGTCAACAAAACTATTGTGAGCTTAATCGATATCATGCTGTTTTATGTAGAGCAAGGAGTGAGATTCACCGATGCCTATGGCGATATTGACGAGCCATTCTACATCAGTATGGAAACCATGTATGAGAAAACAGTTCAAGAAATTGTCAAACACGGACAAAAAGATGCTTTTCAAAAACGCTGCTTGAAAATTGTCAGAGACACTTCAGACATGGGCTGGGGGTTTCATGATACTCTGTGCGAGATTTATGAAGTCGCTTTTCAGTAAATGTATCTCTAGATTGGGTTGCTATTAACTGAAGCTTGTCTTTTGCCTGAAAAATAACGATTCAAATCTTTATTACCAGCAATATAGAGCGTAATAATAGCACTCAAAACCGCTAAAATTGTGCTTCCTACAATGAGGATGGTAGAAAGTTTTGAATATAGGGCAATAACCATTGCTATTAAAGCAACAACCAGAAAACTAAAAATTCCCATTAACACCCACTTAGCCCACTTACGCCCTTGTAAAACAAAATACATCACGACAATGGTTACTAAAATGCGACTAATAGCCCATAAGTCTTTGGCAATAACCACCAGTATAGTATCCAAGACAATATGCGCCAAAAACATACTTAGCAATATATTTCGAGCTTTTAGGGCAGAGCGATCTCGCTGAGACATGGATTTCATGAAAGTAATAACATAACTTATATATATCGTGAAATAGACAGTCTATCGCAACCCATCTATTCTTAAATAAGCGATCTTCTTCACCACTGCCAGAGGCAATCGCTACTCTTTTTAAGTCTTTTTAACTTCTTTTATACTACACTGCGAGGCTTTCTTTCCCTCTGGATTAATTTGACAACTCTTCTTCTAATTGGGCTTATTTTGGGCTACAAGCAGTGTCAATTCCTTCTGGTAAATCATTTACCTGTTTTAGTTTCTTCTCTCTTTTAAAGCCAAATTTTTCCTAGCAGCAGCGATTGCCTCTGGCAATCCGCCATTTCCTCTG
>NZ_JRFE01000046.1 GCF_000756305.1 Myxosarcina sp. GI1 | reverse complement strand
GAAATTCCCGTAATCGCTCCCGACCAACTCAATTCAATATTGTTTGACAGTTAAAATCTTGCTATTGTCCTTTTTGTCTTTTGAGTACCTTTTTCAAATAGTCTAAAGAATAACCTCGCTCGATCGCATCCTGCCATCTTTCCCAAGCACCAGATAAACAGACCCACTGTTCGTCTTCTCGCATTTCGCGACCTGAACAATAGCCTAGTTCTCTGGCTAAATCGTACCAATAATCAAACACGGCTCTTTGGTCTATTCCCTCGCTGAGAGCGCAATTTGTACCACCCCAACTTTCTTTTAACGCTTGGACAAAATAGCCAGCAGGATTAGGAATATAGCTGCTGCGTTTTCTAGCTTGAAACAGCGCGATCGCTTCAGAYACCTTCTCAGCYTCATACTGCTTWAYYAWCYTTRCTACTGTTGAGTTWGTYTGTAYYCCCAATTCATCYAGTTKYTTSACTTGCGACTTCCATTCTGAATTAACCGCTTTAGTCTTTTTGGCTTCTTTCATACTACATTTGAAGGCTTTGTTTTCTTCTCTAGTAGTTTCCCGTTCTTGGTTCTTATTGGACTTATTTTGAGCAAGACTAGAAATAAATTCGCTCTGACAGACTTCTACCCGTTTTAGACCACTTTCTTCTACAGCTTTAATTTCAGAAACAGTAGCATTTTCTTTCTGTTCTGCTGCTTTATCTTCTGACGTAATCTTTGGATCTATTAATGAAAATTCATTATCCCTCATCTCAAGTTGAGGGCTGTCCTCATCTCGTTCTGTGTTAGTCCACATCTCGGCAATTTCAACACTTTCGGGGTTTTTCCACCGCAAATACTCGAACAGGCGATCGTAATCTAAACTGTAATAATTTGTCTGATTCCACTCTCTTGCTCTGTATCTGATGACTTTGACAATCGAAAGCGATCTTAATAAAGCCATCGACTTTCTAAACTGCCAGATACTCAGCCAACTAAACTGTTCGTTTACCCAATTATAAAAGGTGTTGTAAATCCACTTGACCCCATCTACGATTACTCCTACCCCTTGCTTTTCCATCCAATAATGAAGCTGCTGGACGATTACGGCGGCATTAATATCTCCCAATACTTCTGCTATCTCCGCATCGAAAAAACGGTTATTACTTGGGGAAGTGTTTAGAATGCTCATCTTCTTCCCTCCCCATTATTGATATTTATTAGCTGTTGCCACCAAGCTATGATGTCAAGCTGCGGCTGTTCGCCTAAAATGTAAATAACCATGCTCCTACTCCAATAGGACTTGTTTATATGAAGCGATCGCTTTTCTTTGGTCGGAGTAGCGATCGCTTTTCAGGTATTTAGCGAATTTTTTGATTCTTCAAAGCTGCGTTTAATTTGAATCAGATATCCATAGCTCAGAAAAATTAATCATCGAAATTTACTCCTAGATTTATTTTTAGAACTTGCTCGATATTTTCTAGATTCTCACGGGACAAAGTACCTTTTAAGGTTTCTTTCTCGATGTCGTACCAATAAGTACGAGATACACCGACTTCTTCACATATTTGATCTACTGTCTTACCCGAATTCATTCGAGCCTTTTTGATTGCTTCTCCCAAGCCATCTACTTCAATCTCTTTAATCCACCTAATTCGCATCTTTGTCGCTAACATCAACGTTTTTCTCCTTATCTAGAATAAACCGTTAACTGATAGTGCATTATACACTATAAATTAATAGTTGACATTTGTACACTATTAGTGAATAATACCTTTAGACAGCAATACCGAGCTAGTGAATCTCAATAAGTGTTGTTTATTGATAACTAAACTCCATCGAGCCAACCTAATACAACTCTTTTAGAAGCTGGCGAAGTAAGTATTTGCTACAAATTTCCTCATTTTCAACTTAAAAGGAGAGCAACTGCCGTCCAAAGCCCTGCTCTCCTGTTCAACCACTTTTTTGAGGTTAACTACATCATGACATATTGCCAAGATTTTCAGTCTGTACAAACAGCAAACACTCTCAACTCTCAACAACAACTTCGTTCTAGCAACTTTACGAAGCATAATGATAACAGCGATTTCGCACAGCGAAGCGGCAAAGCCGATCGCCCGCTTGTCACTATTGAATTTATCCCAGATATTCATCCTTCAGAAACAGAATACAACTACCCTCATCCAAAATTCGTTTTTGGCGATGAGGTAATCAACAAATTTAATCCTTCTACGGTTCTCAATATCTGCGCTCTAGAACTTATCGAACATAAAACCCCATCAGGCTTACTACTCGAACAACCTTACTGGAAGTATAAGGTCGATAACGGAAGTTGGTATGAAGAATCAGTTTTAATCCGCCAATCAAACACCTGTGCTAAATGCACTTATTTTGAAGATTACAACGACGAAAGAGGTCGCGGATGGTGTCACCTACTGGACAATGCTACCAGAAAACATCATCAACGCACTAATGACTGCGATCTTAACTCTGAATCTAAGTCAATCCTTGCCCTTCCATATTCTGAATACGATTATGGAGATAGGGTTAAAATCGTTGACTCCGACAAAGACCACAGCGAATGGGCAGTATTTGAGGTTATTGAGAAAAAGCATAATCCTCAGTGTTATTCCTCTGTTGATAATTACCTAACTCAGTCGGAGTGGTATTACCTGCTTTCTCCTGCCTATGAGGATATGTGGGTAGCAGAAAGAGAGCTTTGTCATGCCGATTTATCCCATACTGTTGTAACTGAACAACTGTTCTGACACTAAGTTGTTGGCTATTGGCTTCTCTTTGCTGGCTAATAGCCAAACTCTACTCTTTATATTCTTTTCGCTACACACATACCTTCAACTATTGATATGTCTCAACTACAGTTTCTTTCTATTGAGGTTAAAACTCTTGCCAATCCTGATGTTGACCTCGAAGCACTTCCGACGATTACTATTTATCATGACTCTCAAAACAACTATTTTCTAACTTTAGATCTTGAAAAACTTAAAGATGCAGTTTTAGGCATGGTTCCGCATCTTGGTACAAATTGCCGATATCCTCTCCTCTTTTCCGTTCGGCTTTTACCAAGAACTGAGTCTGATGCGATCGACTCCTCTGTATCTTCTTCTAAACCTAGAAAACGACGCTCTAAGTTTAATACACAACCATAGTCGCTCGTTGTTTGGAATAGGGCGATCGCAATTTTGAAGATGCTTACTACAAAATAAGACTTTTTATGTATGTTAATGCTGACAAATACTTTTTTCTACAATCGCATTAAACAAAGATCGCTCTATAAATACAGTTCTGTACACTCAAAATTCCTTTTTTCTCGACCACTAAACCAGATAATATTAATTCTTTTTCTTCTGGGCTGTTAATAGCAGCAACTTCTCCTTGATGGAATACTTTTCGGTAAAGTTTTAACAGTCGCTCCGATTGTGGACTTTGAAGCAGGCGATCGCGGATGGTTCTCAAATGTTCTGGTTCATCCTGAGATTCCCAATTGTCGATAATTTTAGTTTGCACCAACTCGGCAACCCATTCGTCTTCTTTATTTGTAGGGATAGGAGATGAAGCAGTGCGGATTAGTTGACACAGTTTTTGAGTTAAAAAAGGTTGACCATTTGTCCAGGCGAATACTTCTTTGAGAATCGTTTGGGGATTATCAACTTTTTCAGTCAATCCTTGCAACAAAGCTTGTGCTTCGTGTTCCTTAAAACCCTCCAGTTGAATTGCCTGACCGATATTAAAGGGAGTTCTTTGGTAGTCGGTAATTAAATCGTTAGGGGTAGCGACTCCAAAAAAGGCAAAAGTCAAACGTCGATATTCTGAATTGATACTACGCTGATTGTAGCAGGAACGAATCAGGGCAAAAAAATCATTAACGGGAAAATCTAAACCCAAGAGGCTATCAATTTCATCGATAAAAATTACTATGTTCTGAGGGGTATTATCCTCTCGATTGACTACTTCAACCAGTAAAACTTCTTCGATAAATTGGCTCAGTTTTTGCAGGGGAGAAAGCTCTTGTTGCTCCTGCCACCAAGTTTTAAAATTAACTTTGCCGTATAAACCAAAGCTACGCCATAGCTCGAAGGCTATACCACTATACCACTGTTTGGGAGTAACGTTTTCAATTCCAATACGGGTAAGATCGATCGCACCACAACTATATCCTTCATGTTGCAAATGGTTTATCATCCTTACCATTAGGCTAGATTTACCCATCTGACGAGGATTGAGGATGTAACAAAACTCTCCCCGTTTTAATGCCTGATAGAGATAGCGATCTGCCGAACGCACGATATAAGTAGGTGCATCTATAGACAAACTTCCCCCCACTTGATATTCAAAGTTAGAGGGTTGTTCGGCACTTTTTAGTAACTCGTTTTCAAAAATTAGTTCTGCTTGGGTGGCTTGCAAAACTTCTAAAGTGTGCGATAGTTCTTGGGTGCGTTCATTTATCCTAAGCTCTAAATTGCGATTATAGGTTTCTAACTGTCCGTAAAGACGAGCATTTTCAATCGAGATAGCTGCTTGGGCAGAGAGAATTTTTAGAACTTCAAGGCGATCGCTGGTAAAGGCATCTGTGGTTAGGTTATTTTCTAAATATAGAATGCCTCTTAGTTTGCCTCGATCTAATAAAGGAGTACAGAGAATTGACTTTGGTTGAGTGGCAAAAATGTAAGGATCGCGGATAAACTGTTCTGCTTCAGTAGCATTATTTAGTACGACATCTTCTTGAGTACGAATCACATAATTAACGATCGCTATTGGTAAAAATGGTATTTGGTTATCACCATTGGTAGAATCGATGGGAAGCGATCGCAATATATTAGTAGCGTCAGAATTTACTGTACCTTCTGCTTGAATGACCCATTTACTATTTTGTTCTAAAATTAGAAAGCCTTGCTGCGCCCCTGCATTTTCAATTACAGTTTTCATTAACTTAGCCAGCAGATTCCCTGGAACTATTTCGCCCGAAATAGTCTGTGATGCCTTGATTACGGAGGCTAAATCTAATGCTTCGTTCGATCTGCTACCACTATTCGTAGTATTTGCGGAAGTATCTTTAATTTCTGTTGCTGCTGATGTCAACCATTGTGGATATTCCTGTTCTAAATCCTCTACTTTCCTTTTAGCTCCCCAAATTTGATAGTGTTGATGTGCTTTTTTGAGATAAAGTCGAGCAAATTCTTCTTTACCTTTACTTAACCAGAATTTAGCTGCCAGTTCGTTGGCTATAGCTTCGTTTTGAATAAATTCATTTTCTTTAGCAGATTCAATAGCGCGATCGTATAAATCCATTGCTTGAAAGTGATTGCCAGCAATTCGCTCCATCTCCGCAGCTACTAAAAGATATTTATGTAGAAAGTTTTCGGGACAGTTATCTGCCCACTCTTTCATTTGCTGTTGATTTACTTTTAGCTGTTGCCAATATTTTTTCTGTTCTTCCATTGAAGCTGAAGGATAGATAGCAGCTAATGTTAAAGAGTAATAAAAATTATGCTTGGCAATTGAGATCGTGGCGGGGATAAAGTCAAATAACTCTGCTGCTTGCTGAAAATAGCTTAATTCAATGGGACGACCGTGAAGATAGAGAACTTGAGCTTTAAAAATGTAGTATAAGCAAATGGCTGCCAAAGTTTTGTTTTCTTGGCAGGTTGACACAAAATCGGACTCATTTATCTCATCAATATCAAAAGAGAATTTGTCTGAGGTGCTTTCTAGCAGGTTTTGAATCAAAATTTTACCTGCTAATATGCAATCAATTGCCCACTGATTTTGGGTTTCTCGACTAAACAATAAACAACGCGAGGCTTCTTTCAAAAGAAGGTCTAAATTTTTACCCTGATAGATAAAATTATAAAAGTTATAAGCTGAGCTATACCCGACAGGTTGCAGTTCGCCAGCTTGTAGTCCTGCATCAATGCCTTCAATATTGATTCTCTCGGAAAGCTTGATATGCTTTAGCCAAGGCAAAATCATACCCGCATGAAACTGACTTGCCCCTAGCTTTGAACTTAAATCGTTATATTTATCAGCTAGTTTAACGCTAAGGCAGCCATATTTATAAGCTGTATTATAGTCGTGCAGTGCCTGAACATTAATTACACCGAAGCTAGCATAACCTATCGAAGATTTTTCCGTGTGACCGTATTTGAGATTGAGATTGACCATTTTAGTCCCGACGACATACATCAAGATTGGATTAACAATCCACGCTGCTGGCAAAATGCGAATTAATATTTTCAAAGCAGCTTTTTTTTCTGGTATTACTGTGTCGTGGTGGTCATACAATAAGCTTATCTTTTGCCCGTCTATATTTTTTTGGTATTCGGTAAGTTCTGCTTCAAAAGCTTTTTGTAAGTTTTCAGTAGGTAGGTCGATTTTCAAGTTTTTTAGTGCTGTTTTACCAGATTCAATTGCCTCGTTTATTCTTCCTGACAAAGTGTATTGAATAATCTTTAAGTAGTAAAATTCTACACGGTCGAGAGTTGACTTTGCCTTGCCTAGTGCCATCTCGATTAAGAACAAAGACCGCTCGAAATTGCCATTGAGATACTCAGCCTCTGCCAGTTCTTTATAGAGATCGAGTGCCATTTCGTAACGTTCTTGCCAAATATCTCCTAAAAATCCTCTCTCTGCCTGAATTAAGTAGTCTCTGGATGCTGCATAGGCAGTGGCTTTCTTAGCTTTTTTGCCAGCCTGCAAATTTAATTGGGCTAACTCGATCGCCTCTGTCGAATCTTGAATTAGTTCTCGTCCTTGATTGAGGTGATCGACTAAGGTAAAGATTTTGGCTGATAACTCTTCTGCGCTAAATCTTTGGAGTAACAACTTACCAATCTGAAGGTGAACGGCTTTTTTTTGAGATTCATCAATCAGCGCATAAGCTGCTTGTTGTATTCTGTCGTGCCGAAACTTGTAATTCTGGATAACTAATTCTGATTCAATCGGTGCTTCTGAAGTTATTGACAATTCTGAGACAGGCTGAATTAAATTTAACTGAATCGCTGGCAAGAGATCTTGAAAGGTTTCAAAAGCCAATTTTTCGTAAATAATTGAAAGGGTAGCAAGATCGAAGCTGTTGCCAATACAGGCAGCCAAACGAATCGCTTTTTGGGTTGGTTGAGGTAGTTTTCTTAACTTGCCAAGCATCAGATCGACTACGTTGTCTGTGATGCCTAAAGCTTCAATTTCCTTTATATCCCACTGCCAGCATCTTTGCTGTAGGTTGAAAGTTAGCAAATTTTCCCGATCTATCGTTTTGAGAAATTCATTGATAAAAAAGGGATTTCCTAGGGTTTTTTGTGCCACCAATTCTGCTAAAGGTGTGACTGTTTCTGGTTCGCTATGGAGTGTATCGGCAATTAATTGGACGATTTGTTCGGGCTGCAAAGGGTCGAGAAAAATCGTGTTGATGGCTGCTCCCTGCTCTTTCAAACGTTCGATGGTCAGTATGGTGGGGTGATTGGGGTTGACTTCATTATCGCGATAAGCACCCAATAAAAGTAGATACTCTATCCGAGTATCGTTCATAACCCGCTCAATGAGGTTTAGACTGGCAGAGTCACCCCATTGTAAATCGTCGAGAAAGATAACTAGCGGATGCAATCGCTGACAAAAAACCCAAATAAAATTTCTGAAAACTGTATTAAAGCGATTCTGGTTTTCGGTGGGTTCTAATAACTGTACGGGAGGTTGAGAGCCAACAATTTTTTCTACTTCAGGAATTACGTCGATAATTATTTGTCCGTTAACGCCAAAAGCAGCCAGTAGTTTTTCTCGCCACTGTGCCAGACGAGCTTCGCTTTCGGTTAGCAGTTGTTGGACTAGGGATTTAAAGGCAGCAATGACCGCTGAATAAGGAATGTTACGCTGAAACTGCTCGAATTTGCCAGAAATAAAGTAGCCTCGCTGCTGGGTAATCGGTTTATAAAGTTCCCGTACTAATACCGATTTGCCAATGCCAGAAAAACCAGCGACCAACATTAACTCTATTGGAGATTGAATAGGAGAATTTTCTACCTTTCGTGTTATGCGCTCAAAGGCATTTAGCAAAGTTGCGATTTCACTTTCTCGACCATAGAGTTTTTGGCTAATTTTGAATCGGTCAGAAAGATCGTATCGCCCTAATGGAAACTGGTTGATTTGTCTTTGTTGTAACTGCCTCAAACATTCTTCTAGATCTGCTTTTAGCCCCAAGGCACTCTGATAACGTTCCTCAGAAGTTTTTGCTAGCAACTTCATCACGATTTGAGACACCATCGAGGAAATTTCTCTATTCAGTTCATGGGGTGGAAGGGGCTGTTTGGCAATATGACAGTGAACTAACTCCAGCGCATCATTGGTTTCAAAAGGCAGTCTTTGGGTGAGTAGTTGATAAAAAGTCGCACCGAGAGAATAAAAGTCAGTACTATAATCGAGTTCTCGATTCATTCTGCCCGTTTGTTCGGGAGACATATAGGCTAATGTGCCTTCTAAAACATCGGGATTTTTGGGGGTTGGATTTTCCCGCGTAAAGACTGTTGAAATCCCAAAGTCAATAATCTTGAGTTGCTTGGTGTGGGAGTTAAAAACGATATTAGCAGGACTAATATCTTTATGGATGACATTTACAGCATGAATTTTGCTGAGGATATCGGCAATCTCGATCGCCAGGTTGAGAAATTCAGAAAGTGTAAACTTTTGCGATCGCAACAAGATGTCTAAGGATACACCGCCAAAATCTTCCAAAACCATTGCCAAAGTACTTTCATAGGGCAACAAATCGTAAGCAGCGATCGCTCCTTCAATTTCTAAAGAGTGGGTAATTTGATATTCCTGCTTGTATCGCGTCAACTCTGAAGGGGTAGGGAAATCTTCTTTGAGAACTTTCAGAATAACAGGTTGTGCGTTGGAGTTAGAGACAGCTCGATAAACCAGTGAATTAACACTTTCGTAAATTTTAGCGATAATCTGGTAGTCGGCAATAGCATTCATGCTAAATTTCCTCCGCAGCAGAACTTTGTATTTAATCTTTACTTATACACTTTTGCTCCAGGCAGTAGAATCGAGCGGAATTATCCCACAGGATCTTTTGTATAATATCTGGGCAAAGTTGCTCTTCCAGAGCTACAACTGCTGCAACTATATCTGGATCGTGATCTATATGGGGGTAGTCTGTGCCAAAAATTAAATTATCCGAGCCAATGAAATTAATAAGTTGAGGTAAATAAGACTCCGATGGTTCGATCGCTACAAAACACTGACGGCGGAAATATTCCGAGGGCTTCATTTTTACCCTGTCTGACACTTCCCAATAGAGATCTTCGTACTCGCGATCGAGTCGCCATAGCCAGTATGGCAACCAACCACAACCAGCTTCCAAAAGTCCAATTTTTAGATTGGGATGGCGTTCTAGCACTCCTCCTTCAATTAATGCCAGCAGCGCCATCATTTGCTCCATCGGGTGCGAACAGGCGTGTAAAGCAAAGCGGGTATTAAAGCGATCGGCTCCCGTTGTAGGTAGGCGCGAATGAGTTCCTTCATGAAGGCTCACGGCAATACCTAATTCCTCACACTTCGTCCAAAATGGCTCATAGGCAGAGTCGCTGAGTATTCGCCCTTTAACGGGATTGGGACGTAAATAGACCGCTTTCCAGCCATAATCGGCAATTCGCTGTAGTTCGGTAACCATTTCTTTAGGAACGTGCAGGTTTATTACTCCCACACCTCGTAAAATTTCGGGATTATAACTGCAAAAGTCATGCAGCCAACGATTGTACGCTCTAACAAAAGCACCTACAAGTTGCCCAGACATGGTATCTACCGCACTAATCCAAGAAAAATAGGTGGGATAGATAAAAGAAATATCGACTCCCATCTGCTGCATCGCCCGTACGTGAGACTCTGGATCGAAACCATTGACCAAAGATAAAGGATAGGTTTGACTAACTTGTTTGTTACCTTCAAGACGAAGACGAGGAGAATATTTATGAAGAAGTGATTCCTCGGCGATCGCCAAATCTGGAGTAGGAGCAAAACGTTTAAATGCTGGTTCGAGATATTTACCCCATAGATCGGGAGGTTCGATTACATGGGAATCTGCATCAATTATTTGATATCGATCTAGCATAGGCGATTAAAGTTTAATAAAACAAAAAAATTACATCCACATGGGAATTGGATTGAGTTCCTTCTCTTGCATTGGCTCTTTTAACCAGCCAGATTGCACTGGAATATCATATAGTCGTCCTTCTCCCAAACGCTTCCAGAAGTGACGCAAACCAGGAACGATTACCTTGACTACTTTTAAGCCAATATCGGGGCGGGTCTGGTCTAGAACCAGCAGTTCCATCCCTTTTTGCTCGACGATCTGCTGACAGGTCATCACATCTTGAAATAAATCGTCGCGCTCAACCTGGGGATAATCGGCATAGCTTTTTGCAAGAATGCTGTTACTGGGAACTAGATAAGGCTGATTGGCTATAGTTGCTGTTTTCCACCAGGAGATCGCCACCTCAGACATAGATGAACCGTAACGAGTACTTCCATCAAGATTAGCAGCAGAGACAGCATGAAGTATTTTGTTCATGCCGTTCAATGCTTTATAAATAGCAGTCTTAGGGTCGAAATGAACGCCAAAGTCAAAGATAATATCTTCTACCTCGCGATTTGTCCTTCTAGATATAGCAGCGAAAGCAGGAATGTTTAAATCGCTAGTCAGATCGAGAATCCATAAGTCTCGATGAAGAGTTTGATAGTATTCCTTTAGAGCTTTAAAATAAGGCTCGTTGAAACTATCTAAATCAACCTGGGGTTTTTGAATCCGATTGTACCACCACAAAGCGATGGCATCCCGCTCTACCAGTTCCATAAAACCATGTAAGATCGCTGATTCAAGAGTGTTGCCAGCAGCGCAACCATTAGAGTCAGCCCAACAATCAGGCTTAGAAGAATTGGGATAACCATAATAGCAATATGCCGTAGGTAGATACTTAAATTCTCGATCTCTAAAAGACCAAACAGGAATCCATTCAATTTCTCTTGACTCATCAAAAGGTTCGGGAATTTTTTGCCAATTACCCAAAAAACCAGAACACCTAGCATTCCATTCCTGACGATTTTGATATTGCGCGGGACTAAAGTTCATACAGGTATTAGGGTGAATGGCTCGATCTCCCATTTGCCGATAACTGCCCTTTTGCCTAATTTCGTCCCCCTGAAAAACTCCAGAATATCTTTCAATCGCTTCGCAGAAACTACTGCATTTAGCTTGCAGATCTGTCCGTGCCGTACCGCCACTTCTACCGATAGTATACTGACGCAAGGCATCTAGATCGTCAAATACGGTGGCAAAATGATGTCTGGCTAAATATGTATGAATTAGCTCTGTTCCTCGCTCTACCTTTGAGAGTTCTCGAACCACACCTGTAATCGGACTAATATGATGTTGATATTGGTTCAGCGTTTGTTCTGGAGAAGACAGGCGGTATTCTCTACAAGAAGATTTTTTTCGGTGTCCTAAAAGAATAGGCAAAGGTTTACTATTTAGCCTTCCTCCTAGACCACATTTTAAACATTGAGGTCGCTTCACCAAAACGTGATTTTGTGTTTTAAGAGAAAGAGTATCGTAGGTTACTAATACCCCTTCTAATTGTTTATTTTCTCCCCGAACAATCCACTTAAAAACTTCTGTTGCTGCCATTCCCAAAGCGGTTTGTAATGTGGCAGAAAGAGAAGCAAGAGGAGGTGTCAGAGGAGTAGAAATATTCTGGTGTTTTTGAAGAAACTTTTCAACTGGTCTATTGCCTTGCAAACGTTGTGCCAGACACTGCCAACAACTTATGCCTGGTACAAATATTGGTCCGAGCCAAATAATTGTTCCTACTGGTTTTACCAACATCCAAGAGCGGGACGAATCTAGAGCCTGTCGATTTTGAGTAGATAGACCATCTTGTAGATAATCATCGGTCAAGACAATTTCTAAATCTGCTTCTGTCCTATCAGACACTTGGATGTGCAAAGATTCCAGAGCAGTTTTGAATTGAGCGATCGGCAAATTTAAAACAAAAGAACTCACTGCTACTTTTTTGGTTTGCAATCGAGAGTGAGCTTCTTTGGGGTCGATGCCTAAATGTTCGCAAAAGATTGCCAAGTCTCTTGGTAGAGTATCCTCTTCTTTAATAAGATAGCCTTTCTGTTCTAACTGCATCAGAGCATAGTGAACTTGTGCAAGAGCAGTAATTTCCTCTGATTCAGATGGCGATTTGCTTAATAGATGAGGTCGAATTTTTTCAATAATTTCTTCAACCGTGTGATGTCCGTCAAGTAAAGGAACTAGGAGTTGAAATGAATTGTTGCATAGTAAAGCAGAATTTCTTTCTGTTAGCAAAAACGTAGCTTCCGCCTCTACATTTTCGACCCGAAAACAATCTTTAAACTTCATCTAACTACCTTAATAAAAATGGAGCGAGTGTAACTAAATTCATCAAGATCCAAATAAAAATATTCCCCCTAAATGAGACATATTATCTTCATCACCTAAGAGGTTTTGCAAATCTTCTATGTCTAATTCTTCTGTGTCTAATTTAGAGGTAATAACGGCTGGTGGATCTGGTATTGGCAAGATGCCGTATTCGCTTTTTTGTAGCTGGTCTGCATGAATTAGATTTTTCAACGGGTCTTGGCGAATAGCGATCAATTTGTCTCGATCTTTCCAGGCTGCAAGCAATTCCTCTGCCCATAAATCTACTTCCTGGTCAAATTTAAGTATTCCATCTATTCCTTTGCTCAATAATGTCTTTAAATCCGATTGGTTTAATTTGTCTAACATTTCTTCAAATGGATTGTCGGGAATCGGCAGATAGCCTCTATAAGATTCTCCTGGATCTTCTTCTGTTCTGCTTTTGATCTTATTAGCAGCATCTGCCGTATAATCATCAACATCTGGATACATTCCTTCTTTTCCTTTTGCCAGCTCTGTTATAATCGTTTTTGGATCTTCCCTCAAATTTTTTAATACATTTAAGTTTTTCCAAGCGAAGGCTAAGACTCGGCTCCAATCTTGTCTTGTTTGTTGTAATTGAATTGGTAATGAAGGCATAATCTATCTCTTAATTTTGTAATCAGTTTTAAGTTAAGTTTTTAAGAAAACTAATACTTGGGGCAAAAAGAAATTCACCACCTCTATTTTTGACGCAACCACAAAAGGAGTAAGGAACAAATTTTTCTTTTTTACCCCAATTTTTTGCCCATTTTTGTGAACTAGGTATCTTGCCATTTTTAATAGCAGGATGACCGATAATGGGATCGAGATACTCATGTTTAGGAGCGTCTTCTTTTGGAAAATTTGTATCTGCCCAAGTTCTTTGTAGCTCTGAAAATTGAAATAAGATATTACTTTGAAAACAAACAAACAGCAATCCACTGATGCTTTTTACATTATCTGTCAATGACTGTTTACTCACTTTATTGTTTAAATAGTCCAGCTTATTCAAACATTGCTGTATACTGCTCAAGTCGGAAGCTTGCTGTGTCGTTGGGTCATCAAAATAGGTAATTCCTGCACGAAAAATTCGCTTCTTTTTTCGAGATTTTGCAAGATCTGCATTATCTTCATGTTTGCGAGGATTAACTTGCCGAATATGAGCGTGTAAGGGGCATTTGCTTCCGTTGGGGTCATCAGCATAATTGAAGCTATGTCGATCGCCTTCTTTATTCGGTCGATCCGAAAGGGCAATAGGTGTGCCATTTTTAAACCGCCCCACAACTAAAGCACTTGCTCTTTTGCGATCGCTTCCCAGTGTTTCTGCTAGTTCGCCTACTTTCTTTTCAAAAAGTTCGTAGTTGGTTTCCAGCTTTTGAAAAACACAGTAGCTACCATAGCTATATGACTCACTAAAAGGATCTTTTACCAAAACTAAATTAAGACTGGCAAAAGGATTCCACTGACTTATAGAGTGGCTTTTTTGATACCTTTCGTAATCGCCTTTGAGAAACAAAGGCTGACTAATGCCGTCTGCAAAGCCAAAAGGACCAATTGCTTGGCGATTTTCATTTCTTAGCACATATCCCGCTTCACAGGCTACAACTTTGCCCAACTCCAGTTTTTCCCATCGCGCGATAATAGTCTCAGCCTCTTGTTTTAGCTCTGACAAATCATCGTGAGCTAGTAAAATTAGGGCATCAACCCAATTATCATCCTTACCTTTCTTCCCGCCAAAATCCCACTTTTCTGGAGGATTGTACCAATAATCATTTGGAGGCTCTGGAGGCATTTTGAGACGATACTTGTTTTCCCAGTCCTGGTTCATTCCACTGTTAAACAAGGTATCGTTAATTTTTGCTTCTTCATTATTTGGTTTGGCAGGATTGAATTCAAGAGCGTAATAACCTTGATAAGATAGGAAAAAATTTCTACATAGTTCTCCTGCGTAACTGGGATTGTCTTGTTTCTTTTCCCTATATTTTTTCGTATCTTCCAATTGCTTCCAGGTAGATGTGATACTACTAGAGATTTCCTCTCGAATCCATTCCTTTACTTCGCTTACTCTATTTTTAGCAAACCGAACAAAGATGTAGAGAAAGTATTTTCGTCCATAATTTTTGATAATTCCCCCTTGTAAATCTTTAAAAATTTGCTCGTAGGCTGGATCGTCCCCAGCAATAGGCTCTTGATTATTAACAAGGTCGTCTGGATTGCGATTGCTAATGTTTTGAGTTTGTGTCATAACCTACACTTTTTAGTTGACTTAACAACTACTTGATGTATATACAGCCGATAAAACTGAAATACAATCTTTGTCAATGTTGAAATATTGGCAATTGCCGTTACAACTTCGGTATGTGTTTTATCTTATTTCTATTTTGGGTTCCGTAATCTCATAAAGCTCATATAAAAACTCATATAAAAATTATGTGTAAGTAAAATATTGCTGTACATTTTTGCTGAAATACTGTCGATAGAGTTCGCAACTGGCGATCGCTCTATCATTTAAAAGCTTAATCAATCCCATACTGCTTAACTTATGAGCTTGAATTGGATCTAATAAAAGGGGTTCATCCGCACTTAAAACTTTATCTAAAGTTTGTGCTAGTTCGGGCTGTTGTTCTAATGCTGCCCAATGACGCTGCAAGTGATGAGCATAAATTCCTGTAGCAGTAGAAGCAGTTTCTAGCAGTTGCAACAAAGTTATCTCACTCTGACTAAGATGATAAATTGCCAAGTGTATCAATGCTGGATGTCCGCCAACCATTGCCATTAGCTGACTGGCTTCTCGCCCATCCTGCCATTTTAGTCCGTAGCGTCGTGCCAACTGCTGTACTTCTTCCAGGCTAAAACTATCTAACTGAATTGGTATACCTACATTGAACGGAGATTGATTTAGCTTAAGAGGGACATAGACTTCTGTTGAGTGAACTACCAGCAAACGGAGTTTTTCCCAGACAACGTTTCTTTTTGCTTCTTCATACCAAGAACGCAACAAAGGTAAAAAATCTTTGGCTACTTGAGGATGCTCGAAAATTTGGTTTACTTCGTCTGAAGCCAAAACTAAAGGAGTGTCTATTGACTTTAGTAGATAGTTTTCAAAATAAAAAGTACAACTAATTGTGCTGCCCAAATCTTCATTCCAATATTCCTCTAATTTTGGTTCGAGCTTAAGTTGATAAGATATATCAGTACACAGCCAGCGCAGAAATAGGTTTAGATCGCTCAAAATTTTGCTTTCAACCTGTTCTAAGTTTAAGCTAACGGTTTGGTAGCCCAAGCGGCTAGCATAGTCTAGACTTCTCAACAGCAACGAAGTTTTGCCCATTTCTCTGGGAGCCTTAATCCTAATCAATGCTCCTGGTTTCTCAAGCTCGCGATCAACTATTTCTAACAAAGTTGGTTTGAGGTAAAAATAGGAGTTTAAAGGCACTGAACCACTAGGGTAGCGAGGTAAAGTATCTGGTTTTCTATCTGTAATACTAAATGAAGTTTTTCGTTGATTCTGCTCTATAGCTTTTGTTTCTGGAATTGCTTTCTTGTCAATATGAGACTCTAGCAGCTGACGACAGTTTTTTTTCGTCAGACGCTGACCGACAACTGCCGAAAGCCGCTGATATAACTCTGGAGCAACAATATTGGTAAAATAGCCAGGACTGTAACCTGCTTCTATAGCCATCTGATTATAGGTTCGATACTGCCAAATACCTTGCAAAATAATTGTTTCAGTAGAATTGAGCGGGCGATTTTGACTCTCAATTAACTGGCGATCGATAGTTTCAAAAAGATAATCCAGATTCATAACAGTCTTTTTATATAAGCTACGAGGAAGCGTTTCGGATTATTGTCTATTACGACTGGGCATTGAAATTATGCAATTTTTTTCAAAACAATAATACTTGATAACCCTTTAACTTGAGATTAATTATTGTTTCATTGGTTTTCCAATGAGATTTTTTATGTGGTTTGGTATGGGTTTTATAGGTTTTAGAGATTGAGAATCGGACTAATATCAAACGCAGATGGACAGACGGAAGTATAAATCAAGTTTAAAAACGCAACTTAATGGAAATAAATAAAAGCAAGAGAATGTAATTAATTTCTTGTGGCATAAACTATCAACGTTAATATATCTAATTCATAACATTATCTCAATAGGACAGTTATGTTGAACTATTTGAAAAATATGTTGTCTCCTAAAGTATCTGCAAAAGCACGTGCCATAGATAAACGTCAACAAGAATATGTTGTTACTACTTCATACGGCGGTTCTAGCTACAAAATTTATTGTGTAACATTTCAATTTCATGATGGTAGCTGCAAAGATTTTTCAGTAACACCTAAAACATATCAGCTTATAGCAAAAAACGATCGAGGAATATTGAAATCACAAGGAAATCAGTTTTGTAAATTCACGCCTAATAAATAGAAGTAAACACATTAACAAAACAATAAATTTTTTGAGGTTGAATAAAAAAAATGGAGCATTCTACAATGAGTATTACAAATATTATTTTCTTCGGATACGATCGCCAGTTATCACATAAGTCAATCGAAACAATTTGCAATTGTTTCGGACAACAAGAAGACATATATTTTTCGCCAAAAGATATAAAGATTTTGGTAGATGAAAAGGAAACGAACGTTCCAGAAGAAGATCTTGTCATCTATACATCAGAAAATGAAGAATCAGATTCATTAAACTTGATAGATCTAACCGATCAAACACCTGAAATAAAACATAAGATTTTAGAAAAATATAAAAATAGTCAAGAAAGCAATATCTTTGTTTGTGTTTTTAAGGCTGACTATATTTTACAGCAGCAAGATAAAAAATCTCTCAAAAAAATTTACACTTTATTTAATGAAAATATTTCAAATAGCTTTTTTTGTCTTGTAGATAGTCAATTGAAGAAGGAAGAATATTTATCTCAGTCTGCTGACTACGTGCGCGCTGAAATTAATTTTGTTTTTAATGAAAAAGGGTTTTTTAATTTTCATAAATATCAGAAAAGAGTCTTATTTCTAAAGTTAGAAGAAGCATTTAAGGATTGTCAAAAAGACAAGCGGTCGCCTGGAAAAGAACCGAAGTTTGAAAACTTTATTGCAGAACTAATAAGTTGTTGGAAAGAAAAACAAGAAAAAGAAACTCCAGAGATGAAAGTTAAATCTGTTATTTCAAATGAGAAAACACAAATGGTAGAAATCAAAGAAATCAAGGACAATAGCTATAAGCTAATCGAAGAAAAATCGAATACTATTGCGTCTATTTTAGAAGATGTTTCGGTTCTTATTGGAAAGCGGAAAGATGAATCTATTCAGTTAAAGGTGGGTGGAACTTTAGAGCAACCAGGAATCAATCTTGTGGAAAAGGCAAAAGAATTAGCCGATCTCGCCCAAGATATTCGCCAAGGTATTTTTAAACTAATTGTTTTGGGTGCATTTAGTAATGGTAAAAGTACGCTAATTAATGCGCTTTTAGGAAAAAAAGTCTTAAAAGCTAAAGCTCTTCCTACTACCTCTATTGTGACTATGTTAGTTCACGGTAACAGTCCAGATGTTGTCATTAAATACAAAGATGACAAAACTCCCTTAAATATGGATTTTGATTCTTTTTTTAAAGAATTTACTCTGTCTATAGAGGATAGAAAAAATATTGAAAATTGTGGGTATTTTGATAGATTTAAAAATATTAAATATGCCCAAATAGAGCGTGACTATCGATTATTGGCAAATGGAGTCAGGCTAATTGATTCTCCAGGATTAGAGGATGAAAAAAGTCGAACTGACTTAGTTCTAAGTCATCTAAATGAGTGTCAGGCAGTAATTTTAGTTTTAAACGCACAACAACTTCTTACACAATCGGAGCGAGAATTTATAGAAGAAGAATTGGCAAATAGCAATTTTAATAATATTTTCTTTGTTGTTAATAAAATAAATTTAGTCGATGAAAATGAAGTAGAAGAAGTCGAAGAATACCTACGCCAACAAATTCAACATCACTTTTTAGATTCTCATGGCGATTTTGATGCCGATTCTTATCAGCGTCGAGTATTTTTTATGAATGCTCAAGGAGCTTTAGAAGCCAGAACTAGCAACAATAACAGCTTTTCTTTAAACGAATCGGGCCTCCTAGAATTAGAGAGTGAGTTAGAGTATTTCTTGACAAGCGATCGCAAAAATACAGCAGCTTTTGAAATTACCTTTCAGCGTTTATCAGAAGCTGTTAGTAATGCTCGTGACAGCATTCATAAGCAAAAAGAGGCTTTAGCTAAACCCCTGCAAGAATTAGAAGCTAATAGAAGTGAAGCAGAGAAACTACTCGAAAATTTAGAAAATAAAAAAGAAAAGATTGAGCAAACAATTATTCGCTATGGTGGACAAATTAGCGAAAAAATATTTTCAAGTTTATTACTTTATCTGAACGATTTAGAAAAGACTTGGGAAATCGATTCCCAAGAATTTGAACTAAAAGGTCTGAATTTTGGAAGTATTCTTAAAACTACAGTAAGCAAGAAAGCCAAGGAAAAGATAAACACCATAATTCAAGAAGAAATTGAACAATATTTTAAGGAAAAGTTAACACAATGGTCTAAGAATATAATTCCTATTATTATTGAGGAAGATGTTGAGAAAATGATGATTACAGTTGAAAGGCAAGTCACAGATTTTCAATTTAAACTGATTCAAGTTGATAACCTATTTTCAACTGGGGAACTTATTGGCGAACATAAACTGGATACAGAAAAAGGTAAAGTTAGCAAAACTGTTCAAGGTTTGTTAAATATAGCAATGATGGACTTTAGCGGGCTTACGGGAACTTTGATGGGAAGGGGCAATTGGATTGGATTTATTAGTAGAGTTGTAATTGATTTGTTGCTCTTCGGTGTTTTTAGCGCAGTATTAGGACCAATTTGGGGGATTGTAGCTTATGCTATTGCTGAATTTTTTCATCTGGGCTTAGTGGAAGCTGGATTTAAGCAACGTCTACTTAAATCATTAGGAGAGAAACTCCATGAAAATCTTCCGAGGGAAATGGCTAAGCAGCATGACAAAATTTGTGGAAAAGTCCAAGAGCAATTTAAGCAACAATCCACAAAATTAACTGAACACCTACAGGCTCAGATTAATGACAAGCGAACAGAGCAAGAAGATATCCTCAACCAAAAACGCCAGCAGAGCTTCTCAGTAGAACAAGAAAAAGTTCGTCTAGATACAATCGATCGCAAGTTGACCGAACTCCATGACATTGCTGGTAGATTGGTTGGTAGAAATCCTGAAGAATAGAAACTAGGTATCGAAAAAATTAAGGGTTTGGGAATTTTCTAAAAGAAA
>NZ_JRFE01000045.1 GCF_000756305.1 Myxosarcina sp. GI1 | reverse complement strand
TTGGGAATTTTCTAAAAGAAAATTCCCAAACGAAATTAACAATATTAATCGGGAGATTGCAGCATGAGCTGGGAATCAGAATTTAATACTCAGTGGCAATCATTTGTAGAGATTGTCGAAACACTGATTCGGAAAGAAATAAGAAAAACAGGTCGGTTAAATGCAACTATAGCGAACAATATCGTTGGATCGGAAGTAGAAAACTGGTTTATTAGCACTCATTATAACGGTGCATGGTTGCGAAAACTAACCCAACGCCACCCCGATTTAGGCAAAGATTTTCGCAGTACTTTAGAAGAATTGAATTTTAATCGCGAAATAGCATTGAAATCTAGTTTGCCTATCCTACCGATTGTGATGAGTCTAGTATTTATGGCAATAATTTTCTTTGGCTTAGGTCGAATAGACTTGCTTGGTAATTCTTTACCTAAAATTGCTGAATGGCTGAAGCAGGTAAATATCTCTTTACCTAAAATTATAGAATGGCTAAAACAAATAAATAGTTCTCCATTTAGAAAAATTGGTCTGACGATTTTAATTGGTTTAACTACCTTTGCAATTTCAAATTCCCTTCGCGATCGCCAAAAAAAGCGTAGAATTAACAAATTAATTGACCGAATAAAATTAAATTTGACTAAAACTGGCAAAAATCTGAGTTATATAGCATCAAAGGTAGATAGACTAGACCTTAAAACCGAACGAAAAACTTAAGTCATGAACTCAGTATCAAGCGAGTTTTTTCAACACAAATTTTGTTGGCGTTGCATAGTTGCGAGATGATGGTGCAACGCCGTTTTGTTTATGGTACTGATACAATAGACTGCCCAGGATTAGTAATTTGGATAACGCCACCCCAGGCACACATACACTTACAGCTATCATTAAGTGCTAGAGGAGTGTTAATTGAGAAGGTTGCGGTACCAGGTGCCCAAGGGGCAGGAATAACTGGTACGCAAGCAGGTGCTATTGGATTTATCTTAGAGTTACACATTCTAAAGGAAGGAATATTGACTATGGGTCTAAAATCCATAATCGTCGCTGCTAGCTTTCCCTCTATTATGGTTGGCGTTCCTTTGGGTATAACTATTAGTGAACTTGGTGTTGTTCCAAAGGAGCATTTTAGCGTTGCTCCCATTACTACTTGTTTGGGCATTTTCTACTGTTATTCTTTCTGAACTATTCTTTCTGAACGAAACCCTTCATGCTTAAATGAACTTATCCCATTATTCAAAGAAGGCTTATTTTCCTGGTAAAAATTATCTCAAGACCCTAATTTCTCGTTTTTAGTGATTAAAAATATTCAGATTTTCAACAAAAATCATATTGTGGGATAGATTAAACATCGTCCCCCCTCAGCTCCATGAGTTTCCTCCACCTATCCTCAAATTCCTTCAAATCTTTTTCTGCAGCTGATAGTTTCTGTTTACGATTTTTTAAATTTTGACTTTCCCGAATCTCCTCGATCTTTTTCTTCTTCTTTCTTACTTGCATCCATGCCCATTTGTGTTCATCCTTTATGTTTCTTGAGTTATTGGCTTCGGGTATCGGTCTGATTTCTGGTGAACCGTCTTCTGCGGTTGTCGCCTCATGATAAATCCCTGTTTCCGCACTTTTCCTATCTGCTAACATTTGGGCTTTCTGCTCAGGGGGTACCTGCACACTCTCGATCTCGCCCTCTCCCCCAGCATACTTCACATCTTTCATATTATTAACCATGTTCGCGTATGAATTTGTCGCGACTTTACCTTCCTCTGTGTTAATTTTTTCTACAAATTCAGGGGTGTGTGCGTAGCCCAACTGGTTTATCGCTACCGCGCGATGAATATCAGGTTCATCTGACCCCCGTAACGCTTCTGATTGGGTTTTAGAGTATTCAGAACTGCTCATTCCACTCAAATTATTTCCTGTATTGTTCCCTGTCCCAGGATGCTTTCGATGTGCGGCCTTAGTCTCTGCATAGGCGTAACCAGTTTTTTCCAAATCTCCTTTATCTTTTTTACGCCCAGCCCCAGAAGGCTCATAGCCTTCCCTCGTCACAGAGTCGCGAATTACGTGCTCATATTCATGCGTATTTCCCTTAACTTCATACCCTGTCTCTTTTTTAATTCGTTTAGTTTCATATGTTCTGTCTCCGTATGTGCCTTCATCCCATTTCCGTTTCTTGTCCCCACCTCGTAAACGTCCGCGAGTTTCAATAGTGCTATCTTTTTGTATATTCGGGTAGTCAGCTACTGTTGCATTCTCATCAAGTCGTTTACCACCGTGAACGAGATAAACATCAGCAGATTCGTAACCCAACATTTCTTTGATTTCGCTAATTTTGGTATCTGGGGTAATTTGCAAGGGTTTAGTACTACCATCAATAGTTTTCATCAAAACCTGTTGGGAAGATGATTCGCTATTTCCTTGGCTGAGTGCTGAGTTAGGTTGACTGCTTTTCGAGCTGCTGTTTCCTGCATTACTCGACGAACTCTTATTGGTTTTACTTTCACTATCGGATGTTCCAGCAACTCCTAAAGTACTAGGGATGTTAGGTGTAGGAACTTTGGGAGAAGGAAAAGAAATATTTACCAAAGATTTGATTTGGGTATTTGCAGAATTAATGTTTAGCTGTGACGAACCTAGCTCTATATTTTGCGATAAGAAATCAACTTGCTGTTGAGCTTGTCCGAAGATTTTCTTACCATGATTTAACTTAATTTCTGAATTATCGAGAATAATTGCTTCAGAATCAGCTAATTTTTGATTGTGCGGTGAAACAGAAATTGCTAATTTTTCTCCGCAAAGAGTGATATCTGCTTCTTCCAATTCTTTACGATATTTTTGCACCGAACCTAATGCTAAAGGAACACCACAGGGATGAATATCGACAATCATCTCATCGTCTTGTTCGTGTTTGATGTAGATACCGCTGTATTTTTTGTCAGAGTAAGTCGGAGATAATATTTGAGTGAATAAAACCGCATCACCTCCAGATTTTATACTTTGGTCTTTTTCATCTATGATGCCCCAGTTATTGAACTCATCCGAAGGTGCTATTTTTACCTGTGTTTCTTCGTCTGTTTCTTGTTCCCAAGCTTTAAATTTTCCTGGCAGTCGTAAAGATACTACTTCATTGTCTCCTATCTGACGCTCTGGATAATCAAGCTCTATTTTCATCGTGACTGATGGAGATTCTGTATCAAATGCTGGTAACTTAAAGTCATAACTTACCGTATGACAAAATATATTTTTATCGCCTATATTTATAGTTCCAGGAACGAATAGCAATCGCGTTGGATTTTGCCCTTGAAAACTCAGACCCTTTTGTTCGTCTTCGTTAGATCCATGACTCACCAGTTGTTCGATCAAGGCTATTTCTTGACCTGGTTTGAGATCGAGATCGCGAGATAAAGTACAAGAGCGATCTAACCATCGATTCCAACTGTAACGATTCGGCAGAAAAAGATCGAATGCATTCCAGGTAGAATCGAGTTTGGGAATTGTCCGATCTTGCTTTTTTTCTTCAAATAGAATCAAGCGAAGCGGTTTATCCGCATCAAAAGCACACCAACCTTGTACTTCGGGTAAATGTCTGCTGGCAAAAGCGATCGCCCGATTTAAAAAATGAAAGTTGTTAGAGTCTTTGTATCGCCAGATACAGCCATTTTCGGGAAACAATAACTTTAGTCTTTCGACAAAATCCTGATTTGGTTTTTGGAACTTATTGCCGATCGCCTTTTCTAAAAAATCCCAACTATTCTTGCCTTTTGTTTTTTGATAGATTAAATAATCTTGTTTGTTGTCTTTAAAGTTATTTTGATTGAACCATTCAATTAAATCTTTTTTTACAGCCAAACCTACTAACTCAAATGTACTACCTTCTGAACTGTTAGAGCCGACTAAGATAAATTTAAGAGTTGTTCCTCCCCATTGAAAACTGCCTTCTTCTTCTCGACAGATATCTTGGAAAAATTCCTGCTTAAAAGCTTCTTCATTGGATAGTTTATGTTCTGTCCCGTCTAATTTTTCAGACAATCTTAAATGAATTAGAGAGCCTGAATTAACTTTTAAGACGACAGAAATATTAGAGACAGAGTATTCTTTTTCCTTAACTTTGACAATCGGTTTATTCATTGTGAGAAATTTTTATGACTCTACCAAAACTCTGTTTAATTATTTGACAATCAGATCGACTGGATTGGTACTATTAAGTCCTTGCATATAAAGAACTTCAATTGGTAATTCTGGCTCAGATGGCACAACTGAATTGCTTTTAGTATTCGGTGCTGTATTTAAAGTTCTGGAAATAGGTGTCGGATAATTATGAACTATTCGAGAAAGGTAAGTTAGAATTTCTTCGGAAGGTTTATCTGATGTAACTTGTTCGATCAGATTGTCTACTTCCCCGCTTAAGGTAATAGCTTTAAAAGCTCCTTCAGCTACCATCACATAGCCGTTAATTGCTCCTGGCAATTCTTGCTCGCTGGGATATGGCCAAGATTTTTCATCTACTGAAATTTGGATTTTAGGCAAATCCTGCTGGTGTAGCGCGAGAATAGTTCCCATAAGGGAGTTAGCAATAAATGGTACTGCCACAGCAAATCTTTCTGTTCCGTTTGCATTCGCTTGTGTAGCTAGCCAGTATATATGGCGGTCTGTTACTTGACCGAGAGAAAATGTTTGCTTGAGAAAATACTTACCATCATCATTTTTGGTAGGATTTTTAAACTTTGGAGACCATCCTTTGGTATCCAGCCACTCTTTTTTATGTTCGTCTTCGTCAGACAAATCAAAAAGATGTAGCTGTGAAACTTCATTACTAAATTGAGAAAATCTACTATCTACTAATCGCGCCTGATTGATACTAACTTTTTGTTTTCCGACGTTAGAGATTTCCAATTTTCTGTATAAATCTTCTTTTTTCTCGCTCGAATCTTCCAAACTTTCAATAAAAGGCTTTCCTGATTTTTGACAAATATAGGCTGCAAAAAAACCTCGTTTAATCTCAACCTTTTTAGTAGCTTCGTCTACGTTAAAGTTGTAAAAAAACCAAAAGCTCTCTAAATTCTTGGTTACGTTTATACTTCCTGGGCTTGTTTGAACTAATTCGTAAGGCATATTTTTGTCCTCTATTTCATGAGTATTGCATCTATCTAAGCTTAGAAGATACCTGAAAAGTAATTTTAGTTATTTATACAAATTCCTTACACTTAATATAGTTACTAAAACTTAGCAGATATCCTCTCGAACATTTTTATCTAAGACTCATTATTTGATTTCTTTGGCAAAGATCTCTTTCCAAGGCAATTCAAATATGTACTGTTCTTCCTGTTCTAAAGACGTACCATATTTGTCTGTAATAGAAAAGTTTCCTCCTCCCAGTGCGGTAGGACGTGCAAATTGATTATTGAGTTCTACTTTAAGAGAAAGATCGGCTAATTCTTTTACTGTTGAAAAAGCAGCATGGCAAATGTCTGGTAATTCTTTAGTATCCCAAAGCTTCTCATCAAGTATTTGACCAAATTGTTCTTTGATATTGATGCTGGGATCTTTTCGTTTGGCTAATATTATTACATTCAACCACTTAGTGAATATCAGATTATCTAGCAGCTTACAATTTGGACTTAACCAAAAGTGACGTAACAAATCTACTACTGTTTGATTCTTGCTCAGATTGATATCAAAATCTTTGCGTATTTTCATACTTACTGGTGGTTTAAAGTTCTCTACAGAACCCATTACCAGGGATGAATCTGGCAACATCGTAGCCGTACTTAGCAATAAATAACTGTTTCTGTTTTGATGTTCCGACCAATCGACAACTATATTTAGCTTTTGCTTGTCAGAAGAGCCACTTTCATCAATTACTAAGTTAGGCAAATTAAATTCTGTTGTCGGACAAACTAGCGGTAGCGGTAAAGGAACTTTGTCTGCTAGTAAATTTTGTGGACTTACAAATATGGGAATCTGCAAGTTACTAGCATTATCAGTATCTTCAATTAATTGAGCTAGAGTCTCTGCTAGTGTTGTCAAACCTTCGCTAGCCTCAGATTGGGAGGTCAGATAAACTACTGAAGGACAATCAGCGTTAAAAGAGAAAGTTTCATAATCATCGATCTTGTATATATCTCCGTATTCTTGAACGGTAGTATTTAAAAATACAATTTCTAAGTCTGTCCGCTGCATTATTTCAAAAAAGCTTTTGATTTCTGCTAGCTCTTGAAGATACTGTTGGACGTTATTTAGCTTTTTACATAACTCGTAATGGTATTGAAGAATTTTAGAAATATTTCTTTTTCCTGTGTCTCCTTCTTCTACTGGATAATACTGACTCAGATTGATTTTTTGTAATAGTTGTAGAAGTTCGGGTTCTTTACTGAGTACCCCATCTAAAATTTTACTGTTGTCTACTTCTCCTAGATGTTCGACAATATCAACCATCAAACCCAAAATGTTACTTAGGTCTTCGCGACCGATTTGGGTTGTTCCTTTTGGTGCAGCTTGGATATATTCGCATAGCAGCAGAGAACGAAAAGCACGATTAAAATCTGGGTCTGGTTCTTCAGAATATTCATCGCGATACTTACTGAGAATTTTATCCATCGATCTTGACAATTGCTCGTAATTGTTTTGAGTAGTTTCAGCAATTGTATTGATTCTTTCAATTTCATCTGCTTTGGGGAAATCCATTAGTTCGGGAATATCCAACTCCTGAACTTTATATGTTTTATCTTCAATCTGTATCTCTGCTTCTGCGCTATCAAAATACTCTGCTGTTTGGATATCTTCAGCTTCTAACTCAATGTTATTTTCTTGAATTTTGTAACTACCAATTTTATTTCCTTCACCGTCTGTTACCTCGCCTGAAGTATTAGCTGGAATTAATTCGAGTACTTTCGGTTTTGGTGCGGTAACTGAAGTAATTAAGCTACTCCGTGCAGCCGTTTGAACAGCTTGTTGAGTTTTCTGTTTGCGTGCTTTTTTGATATCTTTGTCTATACTTTCAAAATCAGGCATGGACAAATCTGTCATTACATATACGGGAGAGCCTGCTGTTTCTTCTTTAGCAATAACTTCATGTCCGCTCCGCAAATCGTAAAGGTCATGTGCTAGTTGTTCTTCATTTTTAATTTGGACTTGATTTTTTAAATATTCTTCAGCAAAACGATTCTTGCTCTTCCGAGCAAATTCTTTGACAAAGGCTTCTTTTACTTTAACTTTGAAACTTTTATCTCCTTCTTCTTGCTTGGCTTCATCGATTACAGCATCAATAAATTCCTTGATATTAAAGTCTTTGAATTTTTCTGCTTCTTTGTCTCTGGCTGCTTGCTTACTTAATCTATCCGAAAATTCTTTGACTTGTTCTTCAGCTTCAGCATTTGTATCGGGGTCAGTATTCAAGATAGTTCTGTAATATTTAACAAATAGCTGATTAAACTCATCATTTTCTTTGAGAAGTTGTCCAGCTTTTCCTCCTGCTATCTGGTTTAGCTTCTTAAAAGTATTTTTGGCTCGCAAACGTAAATCTTTCAAAGTTACAGCACGGTCTGGTAATAATACTGCAAAAATATTATCTTCAGCTTTCTCGGCAAAAATCAGATAATTACTATCTCCTTCAATCTGATTAGCAATTTGTTCTGCAACTTTTGCTTCTTGAATTAACTTTAAGTTCCTATTTTTCGCTTCTCTGCTTTCTCCCCGAATCCGTTTGTCTCCCTGATCTTCTACGCCAATGCTATACATTTTGCCACCAGCTTCGGTTTGACTTGTCACATCCCATTCTTGGTATTTACTAGCTAACCAACAGAAGACACTCGAATGAATTGCTTGAGTCCTTACGAGTCGATGAATTTTATCGGAAGCATCTATAAAACCGTTGTAATAAGCCAAAAAGTTTTTATCGCCTATTTTTTTACCAATTTGAGGATGGGATATTCCATAATCGGGATCGCTAGGATAATTTTTTAGCCAGCTAAAGTTTTTCGTTTTGGCAATTTTACTCCAGGTTTCATCTTCTGCTCGATCGAGCATTACCCTTTTACATCTAATTAAAGCTTCGGCTAACTTATCTACTTGTTCGTCTTTATAGATTTGCCCTGAGTCATCTTTAAAGCTTTTTAAGGACTTGCGAAAAGCAGTTTCGATTTCTGGCTCATCTTGTTCGTGAGCCGTTAGGTATTGGACTATAACCGAACAAAATGAGTTATCGGAATTAATCGTTTTGTACCACTGTGCATCCTCAGCAATTTTGTGTTCTAGATGTTCGTTGGCTTCCAAAAACAGATAGTGTTTGGCTATCTTGAGTAAGCTTTTAGTAAAATGACTATGAGTAAAATATGCTACGGTATCGAGGCTTTCAACAAGTTGCCTAACTACTTCCTTTCCTTGCTGCTGTATTCCCTTTGCTTCTTCTCCAGAATAAACAGTTCCATCGAGTAAAGGACTGTCAAACAAAATTGGTTGTGAATAGCCTTTATTTTTTACCTTTAAAGGGGTATCTAATTCATATTGATTAAATATTGTGTCACCAATCGGTAGAGTCCCCTTGCTTGAGGAGCGTAATTCTGGTTTGAGTTTGGCAAATAAATCCGCTACGCTTATCTTTCCATCTTTTCCGCCAGAGTTTTTAAATACATATCGAATTTGCTCGTCTTCGCTATTAAAACGTCCTATGATTGCTAAGGTTTTATTCGATTTTTTTAATAGTTCTAATTGTTTTGGGTCTAGCATCGTACTACCTACTTACTGTGATTTTATAGATTGACAAAATTTTGAAATAGAATGGCTACAGATAAATTCCTCTCCTCACTTCCAAGCACCCATTTGTAGCCTGGTTCTGGGTACTGGGTATTACTAGCTTTCAGCTAGATATTTCTTAACCAGACGTTCGATACAACGAATAGATTGTTTTGGCTCTAATGCCTTGGTTACTATTCGCTCTTTAATGGCGTAAGGGCAATCTTTCCAGCCAAATTCTTCTAAGGTTAAATCGAGGATTTGCTTGAGATATTGTGGTTCTTTAATAGGAAAGAAAGGAATGACAAAATCAACGCGATCGAGAAACGCACGATCTAAAGGTGTTTTTCTCTGTACGTATTCGAGGCGATGGTAACGATTTTTGAGATCGATATATCTCTCGATTAGCATTTCTCCGTTTTGCTGAAATGAGTCTTGGAGCGATTGGGACTCATCGAATTTATGTTTGAGATCGCCTATCTGTGCGAGCAAACAATTTTGCATGGCTATTTCAGTTTCGTCGATCGCACCTTGAAGAATTAATCTGCGTAAAGATTCGTCGCTAAAACTATCTGCCAATATTGTTCTAGAATTATTATCGATCGCAGAGGTATTTTGATAAATTTCTTCTACTTGTTCTTGACCTTGGTTGGTGGTCATGATGAAAATAACTTGCGAAAAATAAACAATTTTACCTTCAGCGTCTTTTCCCTCTCCTTCGAGAATACTCAGCAAGATATCTTGTATCGAAGCATCCGCGCGGTCGATCTCGTCTAGCAAAATAACGCAAGAGGGGCGAGATCTAACTAGATCGTAAATAGTTCTAGTAGAGCGATAACCAACGTAACCTGGATCTGCTCCCATAAAACGAGTCCTGGCACTTTCGGAAGAATATTCTGACATATTGAAGATAAAGAAGGCTTCATCTCCCAAACCCAGATGAATCGCTAATTTTCTGCCTAAATGAGTTTTTCCCACCCCAGGAGGCCCAACAAAAAGAAATCTACCACGAGGCGTTTTGCGTGGAGGACACTTAGCCATTTTTTGTAGCACTTTACAGACTGTTTCTACGGCGGTATCTTGAGCGATAACTTGCTTTTTGAGATTCGATTGTACTTTTTGATAGAATTCGTCTGGATCTTTCCCTAACATTTCAGTCCCAATGGATTGTTCTTCGGCAATGTGTTCCCATAAATCTGCAAAGAGAATTTTGTCTAAAGGTGGATGTTTGAGATAGGCAATGCGGTTGATTGCTCTATTTAAGGTACTTTCTGTCAGATGCAGGGCAATTTCTGGGAAAAAACGCTCGGGATATCTTTCTGAAGCTAGGCTAATTAATAAAGAACAAAATTCTTCCTTTGAAGTCTCAAAATCTAACTTTATTCTGGAGCGATCGATTAATTGCTCCATCTTCTTAGAAACAATTTCTAAAGTGACTGTAGGAGATAGAGGTGACAATGTATAGTTTTGGATCGGTTCGAGTAAGCTCGAACTTAAAGCTTTCTCTGTGCGACATACTAAGATAAAAGTGCGTCCAGTGGTAGACAAAATGCCACCAAAAAGATTGACAAAGGTTTCGTAAACTGAAAGAGTCGGATTTAAAATTGTTTCAAAACTGTCGAATATGGGAATTACTTGAGGATTGGCTTGGAGATATTGATATAGGCGGGTAAGACGAGTTCGATTGTCTTCTTCAGAATAGATAAAATCTTGTCGCTCGAATAAAATAAAACGAACATTACTTAATAAGCGATCGCCAGAACTTCGCCAGCGAGCTAAAGCATTTTTAATTAATTCTCGTAAAAAAACAGATTTACCTACCCCCTGATATCCTTCTAATAAATAGTGTCTCCTTTGACGGATTACAAGAGATAAAAAACCTAAATGTTTCTCAAGATCTGCCTGGCGACCTAAAAAAGGTAAATCGTTTTGCGTTCCGATCCATTCAGCATCGATTAGGATGCCAAACCCCAGATCGGCAACTGTTAGCTCGGAAAATTCAGGCATTAGAAAAAGAGTATCGACCCCTTGCTCTCGACAAATCTTGCGACATAACTTTAAAAATTTGTCTTCAAAATTTCCTTCTAAAAGCCAATGAATTGCGTTATCCGTAAGTCGGTTTTGTCCAGAGCGACTGTGAATAAAATTCTCATAGTTGCTAACAGCTAGCTCTATGTCATAACTAATAAAAAAATTATTTTCTTGAGAGTTACTAGAAGCAACAGCGTATTGAGCGATCGCCGAGTTTACCCGATCGATAACGATTGAAATGGAATCCCTACCATTACTAGATTTGGATTGATAACGATAATTTTGTTGAAGACAATAAATTAGCAAATGGGCTAAAGTACCTATTTCTCTAGGATTTTTTTGATTGGCTTGGTTAATGGTTGTTTGAAGTAGTTGACGAAATTTTTGTGCAGACATAACAGATACAGATGAATCGAGTTATGAAAAGTATTGATGAAGCGAACGCAAGCGGAATCTACGGGGGAGGTACTGTTGGCACAAGATCGTTTTCTCAAGTACGAGAAAAACGAATATTTGTATCTTTCCAATCGGCTTGGTTGGCTTTCTGACCTAAATAATCTTGTCCGAGAATCGATTTTTGGATGACAAATCCACGTCTGATGATAAAATTCAACCACACATCCCAACGCTCGTTAAATATGGTGCGGTGGCAATCATTCCACCAGCCAAAATCATTGTCGAAGTCTACCTGTTCTCGTTCTCGCTCGCGATCGAAAGAGTTAAACAATGACCATAAAAAGTGATACGCTCCAAAGTTTATTGAATTAATCGGATCTAAAAACTTATTATCTCGATTGGGAATAGCGACTAATATTTTAGATTCTGGGATAACATGGCTATTACTGAAGTAATTCCAGAAATCAACATCGTCAAACTTGACCAATCCTTTGTCTCGATCCTCAATACGTAAAAAATTATCGTAAGGAAATTTTTCTAAAGTTTGTTTTACTTCAGTAAATTCAGGCTCGGTAAACAATTCAAATAAGAAGCGATATAGATTATTTGCTTGGCTATCGGCTCTATATCGAGGATGTTGCTTTAACGCAGAAGTTAATGAAATATCGGATAAATCGTCTACCTGAAAAGTTACCAAACCTCTACTAGAACGATAAGGTCGAGCCGACGAAGGTGGAGGGACTACATCGACTTCTTGCTGGATGTTTATTTCTGAAGAGTCGATCCATTTTTCGAGCCAATAGGAAGCCAACCAAAGTTTATTTGATTTTGCATCTTGAGGCGATTTCCAACCAATCAGTAATTGTTCGCGCTCTAGATTTTGGCGCACATTTTGGCGAGCATGAAACTCACCCCCAAGTAAATCTAGAATTAAAAAAGGTTTCCATGGTTGATGATATTGAGACCCTAGAAGAATATATTCAACGAGACTTAAATTTGCATTGTTAGCTTGATTTTGTTGATGCTGTTGAATTATTTGACAGAGTTTAATTAGAAAACTAATTCGCAAGTTATAACTTTCATCAATATGGGGTTCGACTGAGAGTAAAGCCGAGCGATCGATAAATAAGCTAAGAGCATTAAGATATTCATTTTCCTTAGCATTTTCGATGTGTTCTAAATCGTTTTCATCCAAAGAAAGAGTAAGAATTACTGGATTTAGCCAGCCTACGGGATAGTAACCATCCAGGCGATCGCCCGTAATATTGGGATCGCATTCTAGGTCTATTATCTCTGGGTCTACCCCCACATCGCTTTCTACTTGTTTGAAAAAAGCTCCATAACACTCACTTTTTTTGCTAGCTAAAGAACTGGAAAATCCTAATTTTTCTAGTTTGATAACTTGATAGCGATAGGTTTTATCAAAGTTACTTTTATTACGAAAATCTATTAGCTTTTTACCTCTAAGTTCGGGTAAATATAATAAGTTGTTTGCTCCAAGTCTATCTGAAAGGCGATCGAATATCGAAACATCTTCTAGATGACATTTTAAGTAATATTTATTATCTTGTTGGTGCCTCCAAATACAAACAGTAGTAAGATTTGCAGAATCAGGATGAATTAATTTTAGAGAAGCTCCCGACTCTATACTTTTTCCTGCTAAGGTTTTTACTGCTTTTTTCAAAGAATCTAGATCTGCTCTTAATCTGATGGAAAATGAGTCGTATTCATATTGAGGAAAAAAATAATTCCATTCATTACTTTTTCGATCTTGATAAGTTGGTTGAGAAACAATTGTGAAGCTTTTCATTTTAGACAGATTACCTCAATAACAGGCTTTTTTGCATTTAACAATAATAATGAATCAAGTTTTTAGTCTGTTGATTACTAACAATTACTTATTCAAAAGTTTGTTAAAATATCGCTCGAAACAACTTGCTTCTTAGAAAACTATTTATTTTGAGAAAATAATTCTCTTTTCAATAATTCGTCTATATTTTCAGTCAAAAGTTGCTTGATTTTCTTTGGATCGATAGAAGTCAAGTTTCCCCAGATAATATTAGTATATTCCCTGAAAGAATCATTTAACCATTGTAAATCTTCAATCCATTTTGATGTTCGTAAGTATTCTACTCGTTCTTGTATGATTAATAACTTACGTTTTTTCTCATAGACTTTTAAGAAATTATTGTACTCATTAGTTTGCAGAAAACTAGATTGCTGTATTATGTCTTCTAACAAAGATTTTAAACGTTCTTCATCTCGATCGACCCGATCAAAAATTTCCTGATAAATAATGAAAGCTGTTTTTAACTCTAATTCTATTTCTTTTGCTTGCTTGGGTATATCTCTAGAATTTAATGACAACAAATTGCGACTTAGTTTTATAGATTGATAATCTTCTCTAAAATCGTCTAAATTTATCTGTGTTTTAGATTTTTGTGTGCGTTCTAAAAGATTAGCTATCTTGCTAAACAAATTTAGAATTAGGCTTATTATTTCTTGAGGTTTTTCTTGAAATAATTTAACATCAAATCCTTGCGCCTTTAGTATTTTCAGTAAGTATTGTGCTAAATACAAATTAACAATATATTCTTCATAGTTATGTTTATTTGAGATGCTAAGATCTATGCTTTTAAATTGTCGCCAATTTTTTGATAAAATTGAGATCATCTTGAGTAATAAATTTTGTTGTTCCTTTAATTTTTGTTCTAAATTTGTTACTACACTAATTTTAATTTCATCAAATTCAACTTTAATCTCGTCAGACTCGTGTCTCTTAACCAAAATGAACTGTGAATACTTAGGTTTTTTGGGATATTTAGGCAAATAATTGCTTAAAAGCTGACAATATTTTTTAGATTCCTCTTCATCATCAAGTTCACAAAACCTTTCAAAAATTGTTTGTTCGCTTCCAGTTCCTGAAATTAAGCTGCGATCGCGATCGTCAAATTTTCCACATTGAACTCGACATAGAGCAATTTCGTTATCTAAAACTTTAGAAAATAAGAACTTATCGTTGATTGAAGCTTCAAATGCTTCACTTCTATTAGCAATATCAAATGCTCGAAGCTGTCTGGGTAATAGCTTGATTATTGTTTCTAGATTGTCCTGATTTATTTGTATTTGATGTTGTTTAGGTTTACCATTGTTATAATCAGTTATTATTTTAAAGAAAATGTCTCGAATTTCTCGCGCTACTGGCTGATATTCTGGATCTTCTATAAAGTAATCAACATTTCTAGATTCGGCATTAAACCACCAAATATTATCATAATAGTTGATAGTATCTGGTTCGATAAATTCTATTTCTCTCACATAAAAATCTATAAACTGTGAAGTTTTTGTGTTATAAATGTAACTTTGTTCTAGAGGCATACCAAGCTCTTTCAAATTTGCTCTAAGCAATTTAGTTAAAAAACTATCAATAAATTCTTTCTCTTGAACAAAACTAATTAAGGCAGATTGAATCGGTTCAAATCCAGAAATCAAGGATAAAATATCGCTCGCATCTCGATCTCTGTTATTTTCAATTGTTTTCAGAACATTATTAAAGTCTTTTCTCATGACATCAAAATTTGGAGCTTTATTTAAGCTCTTGAAAATGTCTCGATCGATTTCAAGAGAAGATGTCATCGCTGCTTCGCCAAAAAATAAATCGACTTTACGAAAATCACTAGTAAGTTTTTCTTTAAATTCTCGCCGATAATAGCTTTCAACATTTTTGTAAGTAGCTTTGATAATAAAACTGCTAAGATCGCTCCATAAAGTTTGCAAGCTATGATACCGACTGTCAGCTTCAAACAAAGAACAAGTATATATAAAACTCAAATTAGTAAAGTTTGCATTTAATAAGCGATTGATTATGTTTTGTACTCTTTTAAGATCGTAATTTAATCGATGGGCAAATGCTAAATTAGCACAACAAGCTTCAGTTCTATTAGCAATTTCTAAAGGGTTAATTTGTTTGTCTTCTGGTTGATATCGTAACGAAAAGAAGTTAAATCCTCTACTAAGTTCTACTTCAGAGTTTAAATAGCTCTGAAATTTATCAAACATTTGCGGATCCCCTTCTGGGGATTGTTTATTGGCGAGCAATCGATCGGATTGATTAAAGGTAAAATATATCGGAATATTTCGGTAACGTTCGTCTTTTTCGGCTAGCCTGTCAAGTAAATTTATCAAAAAATCATAGGATTTTAAATTATCCTCTTCTTTTGTAGAAAATACTAAGATAATTACAGATGGTAAACGCCTTTCAAAATATCCTTGTAAAGATTGCCTTTTTGTCACAGTACTCTCTTTGAGTACTATATGTGTATCTTCTATTTCTGAAAAAGTAAATCGACAAAGATGGCGAACTTTTGAGCGCATCTCCATAAGATAATTCTCTCTTACTTCTAGCTCTTCACCTTTTTCCCATTTTTCTCTATCTAATTTTTTATTTTCTTCTGAAGCATCTATATACTCGATCGATAAAGGTAGTTGTTCTTTATTTGTGTTACTAAAGTGTTCCATAGCATGAAACAAATATGTTTTTCCTACGCCAGAAGCACCGATGGTATAAACAAAATTATCCGTCCCATGAGGTGAGGGTAACTCAATTGGTTTTTCCTCATGGTATTCATAAAATTTAAAATTTAGTTTTTCTTGTAGAAAAAACCTCATTAATGATGCGGTTGCACCCCAATATCGCAAAAGTTGCTCTAGTATTTTTCTACCAGTTTCTTGTCCTAAACGCTCGATAAATTTTTCTTCTTTTAAAGACTCAATCGCTCTTGCTACAAAATCTTCAAGGCTAACAGTTCCAAAATGATTGGCAAACCTGTACAGATAAAGAAACGAACGAGTAAACTCTTTTGCTAGATTACTATTTTCATCATTATCAAAAATTTCTAATAAATTGATGGTAGGTTTTCCTTTAATTGTTCTACAAAAAATTGCTGCTTCGGCTATTTGCAATTGACGTATTAAAGATTCTTTTTCTTCTTTAACAGATATAGATTTATTAGGATATAAATACACATAGAGATGAGATATTGAATAAAGCAATTTTCGCTGCAACTCCATTTCTGGCTTGTCTTCTATACACATGAATTTTATTAAATCTTGAATATGTTTTTGCCAGAGATAAGGAGCAGTTATTTTCTTTGCTAATAAAATTTCATCAAATTGGTCGTGAATTTGACCGACAAAATAACGAAGAATATCTTTTTCTCGCTGGTTCTTATATTTACCTTCTTGCTGGTTGTATAAATCCCATAAATCTAGAAAAAAGCCTCTAGTAGCTTTATCTCTTGCTTGGGAAAAAACTTGCCAAATATCGTATAAATGATACAGCTTGTTGTTTTCAAGAGTGTATTTTAAAACTTCAAGATATCTACTACGTTGATTATATTGTTCTTGAGGATTTTGCATAAATCCTTTATTCTCAACAATTTCTCTGTTGATGTTTCTAATTAAATCATCACATTCTTGGCAGTTACTAACCATAATTCGTTCTCCTATATTTCAATTAGCTCTACTTTGTTTATTATTTCTTCTGATGGAACAGCAATAAATAAATAATCTTCTATTGCTAAGTCAAGTTTGTATTTATTTGGTGACTGTTCTTCTTTTTGAGATTTTTGCTTTAGAGGAATCAAAGTTTCCGTACTGCAAAGATTTTTTTTATTGGTAAAAATAAAAGCTACATTGATTGGCTCTTCATTAAATTTAATGTTTATCTTTTGACCTTCCTTTTCGGAAGATGGCAATTCATATCGATATAAATATCGTTTGGCATCAAAAATTTGAGGATAACCTTTACTAGGATAAACTTCTTTATTTGTCTGTAACTTTTCAAAAAAACGCGAATTTGAAGCAAATAAATAACTCAGTTTTTCAATGAAATTTTGTCGATCTTGACCTGTTTTTGTCTCCATCTTCAAAAGTTCATCGATGGGCTCGAATATCTCTGGTTCAATTTGATTTCCGTATTTTTCTGCTAATTGTCTTTCTAAAGCACGCCCCTGAAAATTTTTACGAGATCGATCCTGTAAGTCTGAATAACTTTGGCGATCGAGATCGATTAATCTGTGATAAAATCCCTTAGCAGATTCTAAAGTTAATAAAGCTTCATTTATGAATCTAGCTACTTCGGTATTTTCAGATTTAGAAAATAGCCTTAGCCTTTCAAGGCGATCTATATATTCACTACAGTCAAGATTATTTTCTTTGACTGCAACTATTAACCGTTCTATATATTGCTCTATTTTTTCTTGGAAACTTAAAACTATTTGCCACAAGTAATTTGTAGCATTAAGCTGCAAAACTAAAGGAGTTATTGAAAAAATTCTCTTACTGCGATCGCCTATTACCCGCCCCAATTCAATTAAAAAAGCTTCTACTTCTCGTTCTGATTCAATTTCAGGAAGATCCCATTTAAAATCAATTTCATAACCATCATTATTATAAGATTCCGAATTTTTGGCTAGATAAACTACAGCAAACAAAGTTTTCCCTACTTTTTCGACTTTTCTGCGCTCTTGAATAATGAAGGGGTATCCTTGTGGTGAAATAACACATAGATTGTTTACAAACAAGTTATCATCTTCCAAATCAAAATGATTCCAAGATTTTGAAGTCGAGTTTAAATCAATTTCTGAAGGTTTGAAAAAGCCAAAGTTTTTCCCAGCAACACAATTCCAACGGAAAAACTCTATTGAAAGTCTCGCTAGTCCGTATAATTGTTGTTCGGAAAGAATCTTACCGTTTTCAAATTTAGGTATTTTAAATGCCATAGCCATACATATTTTATTCAAGTCAAGAAGATGAATAACCTGAAAAATCAATTGTGCAAAAAAACTCCAAAATTTGCCTTTTTAAAGCATAGATAAATAGAGAGAATACACAATTTGTATTCAGAACAATTTAGTAACAGAATTACTATCACTATCTTGATTTGCGTTTTATATTAGTTTGATTCCGAGCCTATTAATCTCATAAATCTCACTTTAAAACCAATATAAAAACTCATATAAGTAGCTCCGTAACCGTTCATCCCCCGCTCCGAAAAAAGCAGAACTTGGGAGCATCCCACTTTACTTGGATGAAAACCACTGGTACGAGAGCGGAAAGCATCATTGGTTATGGGTGGCAGTAAGTACAAAAACCGCTGTATTTCATATTGGCTCTCGTCGGAAAGAAGAATTATCCTATTTGGTCAAAGAAGTTTTGAGGGTCGCTACAGCTAGTTGATAAAACTCATTCTAGACGAAGGTTTGAGGGGAATATGGGAGTAAAATTCACGCATCGTTGCCATCCCCCTTATTCAGTTGACCGAGGAAGATAGGGTAGAGCTATATCTGGCAAGATTGGAAAATAACCGTCGCATCGTCGAACGAGTGCGTCTGACTAGAGAACAAACTGCTAGTTACTTGTTAACCAGTCGCGGTTGTCCCCAAACTCCCGATTCTTTAGGCATTACCGATACTTTAGCTCATCTTAGAGATGCGATCGCCCATCTGGAATCAACTATCACTCATCTGAGCAGTAGCTATATCGCTCCTGAAGGCGTAGAAGCTCACCGCTACGTAGTCAAGCGTCCTTACCGCAGCTATGAATATAACAAGCTTACTTCCAAAGAGGCAATTTTTCCACCCCAGATTAAAGAGCAAGAAGTCAAGGTAGTTCACCTCTCTAAAGACGACGACCCCCGCAACATTGAAGCTCGCGCTGGCATCGAACGCCGCAATCGCCTTCTGGCGATCGCTACTCAGATCCGAGCCGCTACCGAATTGCTCGACAAGGCTAGAGAAGATGCTTCTAGCATTCCTGTCTATGACACCGTGACTCACAAAATTACCCGCCCTGAGTGGTTTTTTACGAGACTTCGCGCTACCAGAGGCGATCGCATGATTACAGAGAGAAAGCCCGATCGCTTCATTCCCACAAGATTTCAACTCAGTCCCCTAATATTCAAGTAGGCAAAATTCTCTATATTATCAAGCAATTCTGGTTTAAGTGCCACCAGTTTTTGAATCAAAGTTTTGGTTTGAGCTTTGTTAAGACGCTTTAAGATTTGTTCTAAACTCTGACGCTGTTCGATCGCTTCTGGTTGGTGCAAGCATACTAACAATGTTGCCACGATATGTTGGCACCATCCTTCAAAATCACTAGAACAACTACAACAAGCCGTGTTTACTTCATCTTTACCTAAGCCAATATTAACTCGATGTGGTCTAAGCTCATTGCCTTCAACTTCTGCCGTAATTGATTGTCCTCGTCGCACTACGCTTCTAACGCATCCATTTTGATAATAAGCTTGACCCTTTTGCCAACAAGATTGACTGCTATGACGACGAATCATTTCCTGATTGAGTTGGGGAATTGCCATCGATTTTATTTAGCTAATCTATATCGATCTTACAGCTAAAGATGCGGTGCTGTTACTTGACAGAAACAATTGCGATTGGCTTGCGTGTCTTGGGCAGATGCCCGATTATCAGACACATCTATTGTTCGCCTTCTTTTATTTTCTACCCCGAACAATGGCTTAAAACACTAAGCTTTGATTTGAGTAAATCAATAATTGTACAATTTATCATTTGTACAATTCAATTTTAGTCTCAAACTATAACACCCAGACTGAGTTATAGTCTGGGTGCGAATTTAATATATGCCAGCTTTTTATTCACAGCAGCTAGCGGTATTTATAATAAGAGTTTTTATTGATTCAATTTTAAACCTACGCCTCTTGCCTGAAAAGTGATTTTTCTCGCTCGAAGACAAAATTCATCTTCTCTTGATAATTCGTTTACAGGTAGTTAGTTTTGCCGCTCAAACTTTGACGATTAGTGCAAGCCAGTGTCGGGGGCGATCGCATTTATCTTGATTAATTTAAAGCCCGATACGTACCAAGCTTTACTCTTTCCCATTCCGTTCCCAAATAACTATCTCTTCCCAACACATTGCCAATCGCTTGACGTACTTTAGTCAATTGATTTTTCGACCAGTTTGATTGCTGTTTCTTGGTATAGAGATAGTCGATGATGTCCTGGGATGTAAACACATCAAGTTTATGCTCTGCTAAAAAACCTTTTACTGTCTTCAGCAAAGTTACTTTTAACTTACTTGACGGTGGTAAATTATAGGGCTTTTTACGCTGAGCGTTTTTAGTTGCTCTCAATCTGGTTGATGGAGTTTTGTCTCGATTTGGTTCGACTTGGTTAATCTCAGAGATTACCTTGCCATTAGAATCTACATTGTCGTTAGGTGAAGTAGAATTGGTTACTTCGCTTTCATCGAGCGGAAATGCTGAGGTTCCCTCAGCATATTCCACGCTCGTTCTTTGAACTATCGGCGATTTAGATTTGTTCTCATTGGATACATAGCAAGAGCGATTGCGCTACGCGCACTGGCAAAGCCAATCGTAAACATCTAA
>NZ_JRFE01000044.1 GCF_000756305.1 Myxosarcina sp. GI1 | reverse complement strand
CACTGGCAAAGCCAATCGTAAACATCTAATTGACAATAGCCTTGCTCTATAGCTTGGTCTAGATACAGCTTTACCGCTTCTACGCTCAGTTGTAAATTTAGTTTTGAATTGAGTGTCTTCTGTATGTAACTTAAATGCAGTGTTTTATTAGCTTCTGACTTAAATATTTCCTCAATCGCTGGCATTACGGTTTTTGATAATTCTAAAAATCTAGCGACCGAATCTAATTCTCGCTCTGAATTATCCGTTTCGCTTTGAGACTCAGTAGAGTCGGTAGATGAACCAAAGTCAAACTTCGATACTGAAGACACGTCAGGCTCATCATCTAGAAAATCTTTTTTATCCTTCAATCCATTTGACCCGTCTTCTATCTCTATCTGTCCTTCTAATAAATTCAATCCTTTTCTTTTTCTTCTTCGGCGTTCTGAAGTTGATTCATCTTCAGCGTGGTTGTCAAGTAAAGAAGCTTCGTTCTTTTGTAAGCTAGAACCTAGTTCGCGATAGTTCTCTCTATTCTCTAAATCTTGTAGTAATACCTCTATTCTTTCTTGGTGTTCCTTGGCTTCCATAGCCTTAGCTAAATAGTATTCGTATTCATCTTGATAGTGGTCTTGTAATCTTTCTAAGTTTTCAATCGCTCTAAGTAACTCTTCTGACAACATTATTTGTTTCTCCGACATTGAGATAATTTACCATTACAATCGTTTCCGTAGCTCGGACAACATACTGCGTAGCTCATTCTCTCTACAACACGGTCACATCCTTTACAGACGAACTTATACTCTCGTTCGTACATTTTCCGTTCATGTTCTTTGACTGTGTACTTTCTATAGTGATCTGTTTTTACTTGTTGGACTAACTTTTCTGGACTCATTTGGTTTTGAATAACTTAAAAGGCTGTACTTTATTCTGACTAATTTTAATAGTTTGGAATCAGTGAAAAACGACTGTGATGGATAAATCGAAAACTTTCTTATATTTATCCAGCTATCAAAATGCCGTTTTACTTTGGCGTATAATACTACTATTTAGAAGTTTTTTGTTTTACCGTCACATCCGTCACGTTTATAACTGACAAGGTTTTCAGCCATCAAGATTCAATCACATTCATCGCTGCACTTAAAACTTGCTTGCTGCATATATACTACAAGATAGGCAGATCTCTAATGCTGCTTCAACTGCCCCTTGGTTAACACTTTCTACAAGTTATTACTTCAAGTACTTGGGTGCTTGAGTTGTGCTTTCACCGACCTGCTCAATCGCCTCAAAGCAATTCTTCTCTGGACTAAATTTAGCTTTTACGCGCACAAAATAACGTGGCATCTGCTGCTTTTTCTCAACATCAGGGTCGTATTTAAACGCTGCGACTGATGAATCTGCCCATTCTACTGGAATGTAATTTGGCTTCAGTATCTGTCTAGCCTTCTTAGTCCCAACCCTTTCTACAGTTTGAGCTAATTTTTCACTATAATTCCTTAACACTGCTATGACTGAGGACTCACAGAAGGATACATACTGCCAAAACCCTGATAGATAAAACTCACCTGGCTCTAAATCCTGAAAAATACTGGTTCTAGCTTCTTCTGTATTCGCGACCGTTACCAAATTGAAATTTATCTTATAGCCTTCTTGTCCTTTGTTGTGATTGATTTGGGGATAAACTGATAGCTTTTTAATGCTGCTGCCCTGAGACTTGATTTCTTCTACTAACGCTTTATATCTTTGCTTTGATTTAGCAGTATAGCCCAAACGATATGTTTGCCCTTCTATGGTAACTGTAAGTTGTTCTTCGTTTTTAACCGCTACTGCACCTTCAATTACTCCGATCGCTTGGAAGATTTTCTTAGATTCGGATGTCTGAGAGGTTTTGAGTTTAGTTTTGCTTGTATTGTCTGCTTCTAAATTAGATGATGAACTATTCTTGGGACTAAAGACTTTGTTGCCCCGATCTTGTTTCTGTGCTTCATTTTTCGTTGCAGGAGGCAAAGAGGTTTTATTCACCATCACTAATACCCAATAAAGTATTTTTCTTACTCTATCGAATTTTTTCGTTTTAGGCGATCGGCTTTGCCGCTGCCGTAGGCAATCGCGAAGCGGATGACGGGCGGCATAAACTGACAAGGAAACCTCGACAGACGCGCCCTCCCCTTCGGGCTTATCGCATGACTGCGCTGGCGCAAGCCAATCGCCTGAAGGAAGGTGGTTTTCGACAATCTCTTCTAATCTCGCTTTGAAACCACTTTAATTGCCGTTCTACCTCCTTGCTCGGCAGCATTGAGACTATAGCAAGCCAAATCAAAACTGTAGACTTTTCCTACTTCATCTATGATTGAAAACTGATAACAATGTGCAGTTGTGTAATAAACCACAAGGATATATTTATCAATCGCTATCAATTTTTCGACTCTAAATTCTTGTTGTGGCATATTTGCAATTGATTAATGTGAACTAATTCATCCACTAGTTCCAACGCCACCATATTATCCTCAATAGCTAATACTTGAAAGGGTTGCGCCCAACTCCAGTGACCAGGACAATCTTTAATCATTACCCGATCGCCCACGCTAAGAACTTCATCTTTAGTAGAGATTTCTTCAGCTTCTACTTCCTCAATATTTTCTTCTACTTCTGCTCGATTGTCTTCGGCAGTTTCTAGATTACCATCTTCTTCATCAACGCTCTCATCCATCACGCAATCGATCGCTTTAACCACCTTTTCCATCACTAAATTCCAGAGTTTATTAATGACACTCGTGCTACTAGAATCTGTCTTAGTTTTCATTACTTTGTTAGTAATCAGTGGCGGCTCATCATCTGCTGCATCACGAAGTCTTAAGCCTCTGATAAAAGAACCAGCGCGATCGCGTCCTTTCTCTATATTCAATCTCAACTGATTGTTTAACAGGTCAGATAGCAGGTTAACGAACCTACGTAACCCAATTGACCTAGTACCAGTATCGTGACAGTATTCAGCATAATTGGGATACAGCCATTCGTCATTGTGTAAGTACCAGTTATCTGAATTACTGTCTTTGTCGCGCTTGGCTACTCCGATATTAGTTCTCGCTTCGGGGTCTAAAATTACCTTATTATCTAGCCAGTCAGCGATGGGATTAGTTTCTACCAATGTCTGTGTCTTCATTGCTAATAGAGATGGTACGGCAGTTTCATAGTTTTTAATGATGTTAGTAGCTTCCTCCTCGTCCATTGCTAACACCCAATTTAGTAATCCTGATAGATAGGGGACAAATTCACCAAACATTTCTCCGTTACGATGTTCGATGAGATTGCGCTGGCGATCGCTCCGACACTCACTATAATTAAACCACTCAACCCAAGAATAATTAGAGGGTTTTTTTTAAGAAATAATAGTTCCATCTTTTAGCAAGCTGTTTAATTCGATTGGCTTTCGCTCGATAGCTACACTTCAATTTAAAAATCAATTCCGCTTGACTGCATGATGCTACATTCCTAACTTTTCTGGGACTTTGGAACTATTTAGGTCGAGTTGCCATAATAACTTTATAAAATTTCTTTCTGTGCCTGGAGCAAATGTTGGGTATTTGTTAAGCTCTGTAAGCATGAATAGTTTTAAAACTATTGGCGATCGCTGGTTTCATAAGTTTCATCAACGTTTCTCGCAATTTTACCGTAATTGGATGTGCTAACTGTCCCATTCGTCCCGAACGTAGAGACTGCTCGACGATTGACTTCGTGCGCGAAAACCTTTGTGATTCATAATTTTGAAAAGCTGTTGCTGGTGAGGAGTACTCTAATAAACATTTAGTCACTACCAGAGCATCTTCTAATGCCATACAAGCACCCTGTCCTAAAGTTGGGAGAGTAGGATGTGCGGCATCACCCAGTAAGGTGATATTTTGTTTGCTCCAAGGTAAAGCTGGTACTCGGTCATAAAGATCGGTTTTAATAATATCAGTTTCGTCTGTGGCAGCAATTAACTCAGGAATTGAGTCGAACCAATCTTGAAACATATTTTCTAATTCTTTTTTTCTGCCAATTGGCGCATCTGCCTGGTTTTCTGGAGCTAAGGCAGCTGCATACCAATACATACGACCTTTGCCTAACATCATAAATCCAAACCCTTTTCCTCGTCCCAAAAATTCTCTGATATAGCCAGGGTGATATGTATCGGGAACATGATTCGTTAAACCTCGCCAAGTCGTAAAGTTGCGATAAATGGGTGGTTGTTCCCCAAATAACTCGCTTCTTACTTTTGACCTCAGACCATCAGCACCAATGAAAGCGTCTCCTTCAACCATTAAGCCAGAAGTAAAATGAGCGCAAACTCGATTTTCAGAAAGCGAAAATCGCTCAAAAGTTTCTCCTAAGATAAATTGTTTCTCAGGTAGTCTACGCCACAACAATTCGTGTAAATCGGCTCGATGAATACCGATTGTGGGAAGCTCAAAACCATTTACAGGAACATTGACCAGCTCTTTACCGTTTTGAGAATTGAACTGATAGTTGGTAGTGATAACTCCCACTTCTTTAGCTTCTTCCAATAAGTCTAGATTTTTCAAGACATGAGTAGCGTTTGCCCAGAGTGCAATACCTGCACCTACTTCTTTCAGTTCTTTGACACGCTCGTAAACAACAGGGTAAAAACCTTCACGGTGGAGAGCTAACGCTGTTGCTACTCCTCCAATCCCTCCTCCAATCAAAAAATTTTTTTGTTTAAGTGCATTTTTTTAGAACTATGTTTTACCCAATTAACTAACTTACGCGATGTTTAGTTAAATATCAACTTACGTGATATTTAGTTGATTTGTCAACTTTTGCCATCAGCTCACTGAAGTCAACGCAGCTTGCATCCGCAAGCTCCACAAGAACGTTGACATAACAAGAAAATTCTCCCTATGCTAATTAACGCGAAAGTAAATTAAAAGTTCTGTGTTTATGGCTGACTCAAAAAAAAAGAAGACCTCTTCTAAAAAGTCCGTTCGTAGTCGAGACAGCGAAGCTACTCAAACAGAAATTTTAGATGCAGCAGTAGAAGAATTTGCCTTACAAGGTCTGAATAACGCTCGTATTGAAACTATTGCAGCTAATACGGGTGTCACCAAGGCGATGATTTATTATTATTTTGTGCGACGCAGTAAGTCGCTTGATTTAAGTGAAAATTTCATGACTGAGGTTATGGATTTCTAGTAGATTTCATCCTACTATTCCCACGTAAAGGAGTCTCGTACTCTGGTCACATTGAAAGTAAATAATGAACTCAATGGAATGCAGACCATGAATGTATCCGAAGGTGGATAACCTCTATCCAGCTAGGGCTAGGGAAAAGTTGGAAGGGTTAATGTAAATGAATTGTCGATGAGGTTCCGTTAATTAAAGTGGGTGAAATGAGGTTGATACACCCTGACCAAAATGGTAAGCGGGCTGGTTATTAGGTCAAAATATCTTGATAACGATGAAACACTGCCCCGTCGGAATATAGACAAAACCCTCCCCAACTGTATCTTAATCATGTGAAACTGCGGTAAGCCCTATAGGTTCTCATTTATGAGTAGGTCGGACGTAAGAAAGACGGAACCACCTAGAGGGTAAAGGATACGGAAAAAGCGAAAGCTACCAGCCGAAAGGCAACGCGAACAAATAAGCGGGTAGATAGGAGTTCTAGATTTGCTCCACTTGAAAGAGTGCTAAATTCCAATAGGTTATCAACGATAGACACTTTGTAAAGGAACTGAACCCATAGTGAAAGATAGAGTCCAATCGGACATCGGAGCTAGAAGAACCAAACTCACCAACTGGTCAGAAATTGACTGGAAAAAGGTGATGAAAAAGGTTAAGAACCTAAGACAGAGAATATATCGTGCGACAAAGCTCAAACAGTGGAATCGGGTCAGAAGCCTGATGAAACTAATGCTACGCAGCTACTCCAATTTAATGTTGTCAGTTAGCCGAGTCACCGAAGCTAATAAAGGGAAAAATACCCCAGGTATCGATGGATACTTGGCTAAAACCCCAAAACAAAGAGTCAAATTGGTAAATAACTGGGACTTCCAAGTATGGAAAATAAAACCCACCAAGAGGATATACATACCCAAATCAAACGGGAAAAAACGTCCTTTAGGCATACCTACCATTAATGACCGAGTGGCACAAGCCATTATAAAAAATGCCCTGGAACCAAGCTGGGAGGCAAGATTTGAAAGTAATTCTTTTGGATTCCGTCCTGGAAGGGGATGTCATGACGCAATTGAAGGATGTTTCTACAGATTCAGAAAAGGGTCGATAGACAACTGGATATTAGATGCGGACATCAAAGGGGCGTTCGACAACATTAGTCATGAGTTTATTCTCAAAAACCTAGAGTTTACTCCAGGCAGAGAGTTTATTAAACAATGGCTTAAAGCAGGATACGTAGAATCTCAAGTCCTCAACAGGACGGATAAAGGAACACCACAAGGTGGCAATTTAAGCCCTCTACTTGCAAATATTGCACTGGATGGGATGGACAATTGGCTCTCAAAGATTACCGAAACAAAAATATACGGCAAATCTAAAAGAGGAAAAGAACGCAGAATTTACGGATTTATCCGTTATGCGGATGACTTTATCGTTACAGCCCAAACCAGAGAACAAATAGAGGCTATTATCCCAAAGATTCAAGAATGGTTAGCCCACAGAGGTCTATGCCTCAGCGAAGAAAAAACTCAAGTTAGACATATTAACGAGGGTTTTAACTTCTTAGGGTTTAATATCAGAAGATTCAATGGGAAGTGCATTGTTAAACCTCAGAAGGAAAAGGTAAAGGAAAAACTCAACCAGATTAAAATATGGTTAAA